>DASPXL010000087.1:0-3034 GCA_035637375.1 Burkholderiales bacterium | reverse complement strand
GCGTAAGTCCGTTCTGCTCCATCAGCAGCCGCAGCACTTCGCGCGGCGGCGCGTCGGGCACGGGATGCATGCGCGACTCGTAGGCTGCGACCAGCTCGCCCACGAGGTCGAGCAGGCCGGCAAGCGGATGGCGCTCGTTCTCCCCGACCAGATCCACAAGCTGGTTCATGAACGCCACGGTCTGCTCGTACTGCCTGGGCGTCTGGATCGCGGCGATGCCGATGCTGTTCCGGAACGCCTGCCAGGCACGCTCCGCCGAGGCGGGATCGAATTCCTTGACCTTCATTTGCTTTTCCTCAATTTCGCGCTCCAGCGCTCGTACTCGGAATGAGTCAACACGTGCCGGATATAAAGTTTCTGTCGATTGAAATGGATCGCCGCCACCACCCGGTAACCTTGGCGCGCACTGTACAGGGGTTCGGGAGGCGGCGCGCGGGTTTCGCGGACTTGTCCAAGGAAATGTCCATTAATTCTGTAGACCACGAACAAAGCATATATTTGTCAATGAAGTATATACTTCGAAAACTGTCCAATTCAGTGTCCTGATCAGCGTCCAAGCATGGCCGACCCCGGTCAAATCCAGCCGCTCTATCCGGAGGATAGGGTAACGGGACCGCTCCTTCAGCTCGCAGCCAAGCTGGTGGCGGAGTGCCACCGCCTCGGGGGGCAGGCAGGCGAGCCCGCAGTGCGTGCGCTTCGTCCGAAGCTGCGCGCGATGAATTCCTACTACACCAACAAGATCGAGGGGCAACACAGCTTGCCGGGAGACATCGAACGAGCAGTTCGCCGGGAGTTCGATGCGGATGCGGCACTGGCGAAAAAACAGCGACTGGCGCTCGCTCACATGGAGGTCGAGCAACAACTGGAGGAAAAGCAGGCAACGCCGAGGGACCTGTTCGATCGGCAACTGGTACGGGAAATCCATGGCCTCCTTTATGGAAAACTCCCCGAGGGCGACCGAATTGCGGACGAAGGCAGGCCCATCGTTCCGGGCGACTACCGGCGCGATGACGTGGCGGTCGGACGCCATGTCGCGCCGCCCTGGAAAGACATCGACGATTTGTTGAACGGATGGGCGGATCGATACCGCAGTCTGGCCGGCGCCGAAGCGCTTCTCATCGGCATCGCGTGCTCGCATCATCGCCTGGCCTGGATCCATCCGTTCATCGACGGCAACGGACGCGTCGCCCGCCTTCACTCGCATCTTGTCTTGCACGCGATGGGGCTGACGCACGGCCTGTGGTCGCCGATGCGCGGGCTGGCACGCACCCACGAGCAGTACTACGCGAGGCTCAGCAACGCGGACCTGTCCAGACGCAACGATCTGGACGGGCGCGGTCCGCTTTCTCAGGAAGAATTGGTTGCGTTCGCCCGCTATTTCCTCGAGATTTGTCTGGACCAAGTACGCTTCATGCGGGAGCGGCTAGCCCTCGCTTCGCTGAAGGATCGACTGAAGGCCTTGCTTCTTTACCTGCGGGGGAATTCCTGGCGGATCGGGAGCGAAAAATCCATCGTCAAGCTGGAAGCGCTCGAAGCTCTGCACTACGTCGCCATGACCGGCCCCGTCGACCGCTCCCGCTTCATTGCAATGACCGGGCTGGGAGAACGGACCGGGCGCCGGGTCCTGGCGAGCCTGCTCGATTACGGCGTGCTCTCGGCCGAATCATCGCGCTCGCCGGTTGCGTTCACGGTGCCCCTCAAATCGCTGAAGTATCTCTTCCCCAACCTCTGGCCCGAAGCGGAAGTCGAGTGACGCGGCGCCTCGGCTCGCGTGCATGGCCGTCGATCGCGAGGCGAAAATCAGGGCTTGACGATGAAATCGAGCTCGCTTCCGCCGGATTTTGCCACGAGCGCCGCGCCCGCCGGCGCCCCGCTGATCAAGCGATCGAGGTCGGCCTTGACCGCCGCGTTGTCGAGCGCGACGCGCCCCTGCAGGCGCATCAGTATCCGCGAGGGCAGGTCGATCAAGCGCGGGTCGCCGGCGCGCATATTGGCCGCGAGGGTGATGAGCGGGACGGCGTGCGTGTTGCGAAAGCCCGGGCTCGCGCGCTCCATCGCGTCGATGACGGCGTTCTGCGCGCGGGCGATGCCGATGAGCAGATCGGCGAGGTGGGCGGTGGTGAGGTTCATGGTTTCCCCTGGCTGCGCTGTCTGGACGGGGCAGGATAGCACTGCCCCGTTATCCCGCGCACCCGCGCTCCCGCGGTGCGGATTCAGCCGCTTGCAAGGTCCAGGCCGTGATTTCCTGATAGAAAGAGTCCATAAAACCTGGCACGCTCGTTGCGTCGCGTTAGCGTGGGGCTCGCTGTATTCCGCAAGGCGGGCTCACTGGACAGGAAATCGGCCATGCCCGACCTGAAGCTTGTTTTTCTGCGCGCGCTCGTCGCCTCGTCGGGGGTATTTTTTCTCCCCGCCGCGGGTGCCGCGCCGGAGGAGACGGTGCTCCTCGTGGCGAAACGCCAGTTCGAGGATCCGATCTACGGCTCGACCATCGTGCTCGCCAGGCCCGTGGAGGGCGGCGGCCATGTCGGCTTCATCGTCAACAAGCCGACGAAAATGAGCCTGGCCGAGCTTTTCCCCGAGCACGAGGCCTCGAAGAAAGTCGTCGATCCGCTGTTTCTCGGCGGCACCGTGAACATCAACCTGGTCTTCGCCCTGGTGGAGGGGCGCGGGAGCAGGAAGGACGGCTCGATCCGCATCGCGCCGGATCTTTTTCTCGCTTACGAAACCAAGGCGGTCGACCGGATCATCGAGTCGGAGTCCGACCACGCGCGTTTTTTCCTCGGGCTGGTGGTGTGGCGGCCGGGGCAGCTCGACGACGAGCTCGATCGCGGCTTGTGGTACGTGGAGGAGCCCGAGGCGAAGCTCGTGCTGCGCAGGAAAACCGACGGCCTCTGGGAGGAGCTGGTGCGGCGCTCCGAGGCCCGGGCGAACGCGATCTAGTCGCCTACTGCGCTTCTATCCCCGCGCGCTTCAAGACCGCGCCCCAGCGCGCGATCTCCGAGGCGATGAACGCGGCGAACTCCTCGGGCGA
>DASPXL010000086.1:0-2503 GCA_035637375.1 Burkholderiales bacterium | reverse complement strand
AACACCTTCGACTGCACCTCCTCGCGGTGGATGCGCACCGACCCGCCGCCGATCTCCCAGCCGTTCAGCGCCATGTCGTAGGCCTTCGCGACGGCCTTGCCGGGGTCGGAGGCGACCAGGTCCTCGTGGCCGTCCTTGGGTGAAGTGAACGGGTGATACATCGCGTTCCAGCGCTTTCCTTCCTCGTCGTACTCGAACATGGGGAAATCGACCACCCATAGCGGCCGCCAGCCGTTTTGAGCGTGGCCTTTGTCGTGGCCGATCTTCACGCGCAGCGCCCCGAGCGCTTCGTTGACGATTCTCTCCTTGCCCGCGCCGAAGAACATCAAGTCGCCGTCTTTTGCTCCTGAGCGATCGACGATCGCCTTCAGCGCCGCATCCGAAAGGTTCTTCACGATCGGCGACTGCAAGCCCTCGCGCCCTTTCGAAACGTCGTTGAACTTGATCCAGGCGAGGCCTTTCGCCCCGTAGACGCCGACGAACTCGGTGCAAGCGTCGATCTCCCCGCGCGTGAGCTCCCCGCCTTTCGGGATCAGCAGTCCCGCCACGCGATGACCCGGCGTGTTGGCGGGGCCCGAGAACACCTTGAACTCGACCGCCTTCATCGCGTTGGTCAGCTCGGTGAGCTTGAGCGGCACCCGCAGGTCCGGCTTGTCCGAGCCGTAGTCGCGCATCGCCTCCGCGTAGCTCATCACCGGAAACGGATCGGGAAGCGCGACTTCGAGCACCTCCTTGAAGACGGCGCGGATCATGCCCTCGAAGATCGCGCGGATCTCGGCTTCGGCGAGGAACGAGGTCTCGCAGTCGATCTGCGTGAACTCGGGCTGGCGGTCGGCGCGCGAATCCTCGTCGCGGAAGCACTTGGTGATCTGGTAATAGCGGTCGTAGCCCGCGATCATCAGCATCTGCTTGAACAGCTGCGGCGACTGCGGCAGCGCGTAGAACTCGCCCGCGTACATGCGCGAGGGCACGAGGTAATCGCGCGCGCCCTCGGGCGTCGAGCGCGTGAGCATCGGGGTCTCGATGTCGATGAAGCCGTGCGCGTCGAGGTACTTCCGCACCGCCATCGCGACGCGGTAGCGCAGCTTGAGGTTCTTCTGCATCGGCTCGCGGCGCAGGTCGAGCACCCGGTGGGTGAGCCGCACCGTCTCCGAAAGATTCTCCTCGTCGAGCTGGAAAGGCGGCGTGAGCGAAGGGTTGAGGATCTCGATACTGTGCGCGAGCACTTCGACCTCGCCCGAGGCGATGTTCGGATTGACTGTGCCCTCGGGGCGCCGGCGCACGACGCCGGTCACCTTCAGCACGTATTCGTTGCGGATTTTCTCCGCCGTCGCGAACGTCGACTTGCGGTCGGGGTCGGACACGACCTGCGCGAGGCCCTCGCGGTCGCGCAGGTCGATGAAGATCACCCCGCCGTGGTCGCGCCGCCGGTGCGCCCAGCCGCACAGGGTCACCGACTGCCCGAGCAGCGCGGCGCCGAGCTTGCCGCAATAGTGGGTGCGCATGGAACCGGGGGCGGATGCGGCGAAGCGCTATTGTTTCTTGGCGCCGGGCGGCTCCGGCGTCACCACGCCCATCGAGATGACGTACTTGAGCGCCTCGTCGACGCTCATGTCGAGCTCGATGACCTCGGACCTGGGCATCATCAGGAAGAACCCCGAGGTCGGGTTCGGCGTGGTCGGAACGTAGACGCTCAAATACTCCCCGCGCAAGTGATTGGCGACGTCGCCGCCCGGCCGCCCGGTGAGAAACGCGATCGTCCAGCTGCCCTCGCGGGGATACTGCACGAGCAGCGCCTTGCTGAACGCCTGGCCGCCGGGCGCAAACAGCGTGTCGCTCACCTGCTTCACGCTGTTGTAGATGGTCTTCACCACCGGGATGCGGCCGAGCAGGTACTCCCAGAACCAGAGCAGCCGCTGGCCGAGGATGTTGGACGCGAGCACGCCGGTCACGAACACGACGACCAAGGTGAGCAGCGCGCCCAGGCCCGGGATCTGATAGCCGAGCAGGACCTGCGGCTGGTATTCCGGCGGGAGGAGCAGCAGCGACTGGTCCATCGTGCTCACGATCAGCTCGAGCACCCAGATCGTGATCGCGAGCGGGATCCAGATCAGAAGCCCGGTGATGAGGTATTTCTTCATCGGGTCCCGCTCCGGAGAGCGGCCTCAGTCACGATCGGGTTCTAGGAGCAGGACGAGCCCGCCCCGCTGCTTGGGGCTTCGGATTTCGATCCGGTCTTGCTGTCGGTCTTGCTCTCGGCCTTCCCGGCGGATTTTCCGTCGGGCTTGGATTCGGACTTCCCTTCGGACTTCGTCTCGCCTTTGCTTTCGGTCTTCGCCGCCGGTTTCGGATTCCTGAAGTCGGTCGCGTACCAGCCGCTGCCTTTCAGATGGAACCCCGCCGCCGTCAGCATCTTGGAAAACGTCTTCTTTCCGCATTCGGGACAGACCGTCTTCACCGGGTCGGTGACTTTCTGCAGGTATTCCTTCTGGAACCCGCAGGA
>DASPXL010000085.1:0-8561 GCA_035637375.1 Burkholderiales bacterium | reverse complement strand
GTCGTCCGCTTCAACCTTTCTTCATCTCCGCCTGCTGCCGCTGCATGAATTCGGCCGTCGAGTGGATGCCGCGAAGCTGCAGGATGTAGTCGCGCACCGCGGCCTCGAGCAGCACCGCAAGGTTGCGGCCCGCCGCGACCGGGATCACGACTTTGCGGACGGTCACGCCGAGGATGTCCTCGGACAGCTCGTGCAGCGGAAGCCGTTCGGCCTCGCCGGTCCCCGGCCGATCGAGATGCACGATCAGCCGCAAGTTCATCTTCGGCCGCACCGCGGTCTCGCCGAAGATCGTGCGGATGTTGAGCACGCCCAAACCTCTCACCTCGAGAAAGTCCTTCAACACCGGCGGGCAGCGGCACTCGAGCGTCGATGCGGCGATCCGGGCAATGTCGACGACGTCGTCGGCGACGAGCCCATGGCCGCGGCTGATAAGCTCCAGCGCGAGCTCGCTTTTTCCGGCGCCCGAATCGCCGGTGATCAGGACGCCGAGTCCGAGAACGTCCATGCATACTCCATGGCTCTGGGTGGTCTCGGCGAGCGCCTTGCCGAGATAGCGGCGCAGCCGTTCGACGACTTGCGCGGCCGGCATGTCGGCGGCAAACACCGCCGTGCCTGCGGCCTCGGCCGCTTCGAGCAGGCGCACGTCGGCGGGCGCTCCGTCGGCGATCACGATGGCGGCGGGGTGGACCGCGAACAGCTTGCCGAGCGTCCGGAAGAGCTCGCCCTCCTCGAACGCGGCGAGGTGCGCGATCTCGTGGTTGCCGAGAACCTGGACGCGGTTGGGATGGATGAGGTTGAGATGGCCTACGAGCGCGGCGGCGTCGGTGCTGTCGCGCCGGAGCCGGGTCGCGCCGCCCGCTTTTCCGCCGAGCCAGGCGAACCCGAGCTTGTCGCGATTATCGTCATACAGCTGCGCGACGCTGATCTGCAACATGGGGCTGCCAGGCGGTGATGTGCTGATGGAGCGTGCCCGCGTCGGTGTCGGTCGAGAGCTTGCCGCGCAACTCGCGGTCGCTCAGCATCTGCGCGAGCTCCGACAGGATTCTAAGGTGTTGTTCGGTCGCCTGCTCGGGCACCAGCAGCACGAAAACGAGATTGACGGGCTTGCCGTCGGGGGCGTCGAAGGGCACGGCTTGAGCGAGGCGCACAAAAGCGCCGACCGCCTCCTTCAGGCCCTTGATCCTGCCGTGAGGAATCGCGACCCCCTGGCCCAGGCTGGTCGAGCCGAGGCGCTCCCGGGCGAACAGACTGTCGAATACCAGGCTTCTCGCCACGCCCTGATTGTTCTCGAAGAGGAGCCCCGCCTGCTCGAACACGCGCTTCTTGCTCGTCACATCCAGGTCCAGAAGGATGTTGGAAGGGGGCAAAAGCTTCGCAATAAGGTTCATCGAGGACTGTGCAGAATCGGCCGATTTCGGCAACCTCGCACGCAGAAACCGTGCCCGGCGGGCCGGAAAGGCGTGGAATTCTACACTGAGGGATTAATCCGAGGGGGAGCGGTGCTTGAGCGCATCGTGGGGATGCGCACGCCGGCGGTCTTTGTATCTGATGATCTGGCGGTCGAGCTTGTCCGCCAGAGCGTCGATCGCGGCGTACAGGTCCGGGTCGTCGCTCTCGACGTAGATGTCCTTGCCGGCGACGTGACAGGTGGCCTCCGCCTTTTGGGCGAGGCCGTCCGCGGTGAGGATCACGTTGACGTCGATGACGTGGTCGAAATGCCGCCGGATCCTGGAAAGTTTGCTCTCGACGTAGCTGCGGATCGCCGGCGTGATCGGTACGTGACGTCCGCTGATGGTCAAGTTCATGCGGGGCGCCCTTTCGCGTCAAAGAACCCGGTTTAAAAATGAGGGGAAACGTCCCTCATGCTCAAAGAGACTTTCTCATGCTGACCGGCGAGATTTGCAGCGACTCGCGGTACTTGGCGATGGTGCGGCGCGCGACCACGATGCCCTGCTGATTCAGGATTTCGGAGATCTTGCTGTCGGACAGGGGTCTCCGGGCGTCCTCGGCGGCGACCAGCTGCTTGATGAGCGCCCGGATGGCGGTGGCGGAGCAGGCGCCGCCCGTCTCGGTGGCGACGTGACTTCCGAAGAAGTACTTGAGCTCGAAGATGCCGCGCGGCGTAAACATGAATTTCTGCGTGGTGACGCGCGATACGGTCGATTCGTGCAGGCTGAGCGTGTCGGCGATCTCGCGCAGCACCAGCGGCCGCATCGCGACCTCGCCGTGCTCGAAAAAGTGCCGCTGCCGGTCGACGATCGCCTGCGACACGCGCAGAATCGTTTCGAACCGCTGCTGCACGTTCTTGATCAGCCAGCGCGCTTCCTGCAGCTGATGCGAGAGCTGGCCGCCGGACTGGCTGCGGTTGTTCTGAAGGATCTCGGCGTACATGCGGTTGATGCGCAGCTTCGGGACGGCGTCGGGGTTGAGGCTCGCCACCCAGACGTTCTTGATCTTCTTGACGATGACGTCGGGCACGATGTAACGCGCCTCGAGCGGCGCGAACGCCGCGCCGGGGCGCGGGTTGAGGCTCTGGATCAGCCGCTGGGCCGCCCGCAGCTCGTCGTCCCCGCATTGCAGCGCCTTCTTGAGCCTCGCGAAGTCGCGGGCCGCGAGAAGCTCGAGGTGCCCGCGTGCGACGGCAAGGGCGAGGGCGCGGCTCGGCGTCGACTCCGGAAGCACGAGCAGCTGCAGCTCGAGGCACTCGCCGCAGTTTCGCGCGCCCACCCCGGTGGGATCGAAGTTCTGCAAATGCCTGAGCGCGATGTGCAGCTCCTCGGGATCGAGCTGCAGCTCATCGGGCACGAGCTGCGCGAGCTCCTCCAGCGGCTGCGTGAGATAGCCGTCGTCGCCGAGCGCTTCGATCAGGAACGCCACCAGGTTGCGGTCGCGCGGTTCGAGCTGGGTCAGCGAGAGCTGCTTGAGCAGATGCTCGCGCAGGTTGGGGGATTCTGCGGGGACCTGGAAGAAATCGTTCTCGTCGGCGTCGTCGCGGCCGCCCGCGCCCGGTCCCGCGTCCCCGACCCAGTCGATTTCGGCGGAGATGGTGTCGGCGGCCGAGGAACTCTCGGCGCTCGGTTCCTCGGCCTGCGCCTGAACGGCGGTGGCCGGCTCGCCGTTCACGCGGATCGGCGCCGCCTGAGCCTCGTTATCGGCGTCTTCGCGCTCGAGCAGGGGATTGTCCGTCAGGAACTTCTCGAGCTCCTGATTCAATTCCAGCGTCGAGAGCTGGAGCAGGCGGATCGACTGCTGAAGCTGCGGCGTCAGCGTCAGGTGCTGCGAGAGCTTCAGCTGCAGGGTCTGCTTCATCGGGAAAGGGGGCGACCGCGGCGGATCGCGGCTCAGACGGACCAAAATGGGAACGGGACGTGCATCGCGGACCTCGCTTGTCCCTACAACCGGAAGTTCTCGCCGAGATAAACGCGTCTTACGTTTTCATTATAGACGATCTCGTCGGGTTTGCCGAAGGCGAGCACGAGGCCCTCGTTGATGATGTAGGCGCGGTCGCAAATCCCCAGCGTTTCCCGGACGTTATGGTCGGTGATGAGGATGCCGATGCCGCGCTGCTTGAGAAAACGGATGATCTTCTGGATGTCGAGCACCGCGATCGGATCGACGCCCGCGAAAGGCTCGTCGAGCAGGATGAAATTCGGGCGCGTCGCGAGCGCCCGGGCGATCTCGACGCGGCGGCGCTCGCCGCCCGAGAGCGACAGCGCGGTCGACTGCCGCAGATGCGCGATGTTCAGATCGCGCAGCAGCCCGGTGAGCCTGGACTCGATTTCCTCCTCGGGGAGCTGCTGCAACTCGAGCACGGCCCGGATGTTCTCTTCGACGGTCAGCTTGCGGAACACGGAGGCTTCCTGCGGAAGATAGGAGAGCCCCATGCGGGCGCGGCGGTGCATCGCGAAATGGCTGATTTCCCTGCCGTCGAGGTGGATCGCTCCGTCGTCCACGGCGACCAGGCCCACGATCATGTAGAAACACGTCGTCTTGCCCGCGCCGTTCGGGCCCAGCAGCCCCACGACCTCGCCGCTCGATACCTCGAGAGACACGTCCTTGACCACGATTCGCGAGCTGTATCGTTTCTTGAGTCCATGGACTTGCAGCTGGCTCATCGGGTTCGCGCCCCGTTCGGAGAGCACGGGCACTAGTCCTGCCGCCCGGTCCCGGGAGAAGCCGGGGTCTGGGGAGCCGGCTTCTTCGGCATGATGGTCGCGCGCACGCGGCCCTCGCGGCCGCTTCCCGACGCCTCGTTGCTCGCCTTCACCGTAAAGCGCTCGGTTCTGGCGTCGTAGGAGATGTAGTCGCCCCGAATATCGTCCCCGCTGTCGCGACGCAGCCGCGCGCCCTTGAAGAATTCGACGCGGTCGGCCCCGGTGTCGTACTCGATCCTCAGCGCCTCCCCGTCGATGTATTCGCCGAGGCCTTCCCGTTTGTGGCGGAATCTCGCGGGATTCCCGGTGGCGACGCCGCGCTGAAAGCCGTCGTTGTCCTGTTGCACGACGATCCGGTCCGCGCGGATGATGAGCGAGCCCTGGGTCAGCACGACCTTCCCCTCGAAGGCGGCGACCTTCTTCGCCTCGTCGGCGATCAGGCTGTCGGATTCGATATTGACCGGTTTGTCGCGATCGGCCCGCTCGGCGCTCGCCGTGGCCGTCGCCAGCGCGCACCACGTCGCAAGCGCGAGGGCGGCGGCCGCGCGCGCCTTATTTCCGGTTCGGCGCATCGAAGGTGCCCTTGACCTGAGACTGCAGCATGAATTGGTGCTTCTTCGTGTCCACGACCATGCCGACCCCGGTCAAGACCGAGCGTCCCTCGGTGATGGTGACGGTATGGTCCGTGCGCGAGACCCCTTTTTCGGCAAGCAGGTGGAGGAATTCGGTGCGCGCGCGCAACTCCGGCAGTTCAGGCGTGGCCTCGCGCACGAACAGGACATTGCCGTAAAGAAACGCCTCTTCGCCCTGCCGATGGACGGTTGCGCGATTGGCCGTCGCGACGAGGTTTGCGCCGCCTTCGGCCAGCGCGACGATGCGCGGGTAGATCACTTCGCCCGAGCCGTCATCCGAAAAGTGCACCATCTTCGGCGCAGAAAACGTGTAGCGAAGCTTGCCGGACTCATCCAGCCGCTGGACGGCGAAGTTCTCGACGATCGCGTCGGGATCGTGGCTTGCGGGTTTTGCGTCGCCGCCGGAATCCCCCAGCACCGCGTATTGCAGCCAAAGCGTGAGCGCGGCGAGAAACAGCATCAGCACGAGCGGCAGCAGGTGGGCGACGCGCGTTCTCATGTAAGCTCGCGGGCGATGGCCCGCTCCAGCGTGTCCTGGGCGCGCATGATCAGCTCGCAAACCTCGCGTGCGGCTCCGCGGCCGCCGGAGGCGCGCGTGACGTGGTGCACGCGCTCGCGCACGATATCCGGCGCTTCGGGCACGGCTGCGGCGAAACCGCAACGCGCGAGCACCGGCAGGTCCACCACGTCGTCGCCCATGTAGCCGGCTGCCGCGGCCGAAGTGCCCGCCCGGCTGACCAGCCTTTCGAAAGCCGCGCCCTTGTCCGCGGCGCCTTGTTCCACGAGGGTGATGCCGAGCTCCGCGGCGCGCACTTCGACCGCGCGCGAGCGGCGCGCGGAAAGGATGGCGACGTCGACCCCGCTTTCTCTCAGCATCTTGAGCCCGTGGCCGTCCCGCGCATTGAATGCCTTCAATTCCGCTCCGGTCTCGCTGAAGTACAAGGTTCCGTCGGTGAGCACGCCGTCGACATCGAAGATCATCAGCCGCAGCCGCCGCATCCGCTCCAGAACGTCCTCGCGCATCAGATGACCTTGGCGCGGAACAGATCGTGCATGTTGAGGGCACCGACGAGCTCTCCGGTTTCGGTCGCAACGAGCAGCTGATTGATCTTGTGGCGCTCCATCAGCTCGACCGCCTCGGCGGCGAGCTTGTGCGGGGTGATCGTGCGCGGGTTGCGGGTCATGACCTCGGCGATCTTGAGGGAGCGGACATCCGGGTTGCGCTCCAGAGTGCGGCGCAGATCGCCGTCGGTGAAAATTCCGACGACCTTTCCGCCGGAGTCGAGAATTGCAGTCATGCCCATGCCTTTCCTGGAGATCTCGACCAGCGCGGCGGAGAAGGAAAAATCATCGGAAACCCGGGGCACGTCGTTGCCCGTGCGCATGACGTCGGACACGTGCGTGAGAAGCTTTCTGCCGAGCGCGCCGCCCGGGTGTGCGCGCGCAAAGTCTTTTTCATCGAAGCCGCGGGCATCGAGCAAGGCGATCGCCAGCGCGTCGCCGAGCGCGAGCGCCGCCGTGGTGCTCGCCGTCGGCGCGAGATTCAGCGGACAGGCCTCCTGCGCGACGCGCGCGTCGAGGTGCACGTCGGCTTCCCCGGCAAGCGCCGAGTCCGTATTGCCGGTCAGCGCGATGAGCTTCGCTCCCCGGCGTTTGATCATGGGGATGATCGTGAGCAGCTCCTCCGACTGGCCGGAATTAGAGAGGGCGAGCATCACGTCATCGCGCGTGATCATGCCCAGATCGCCGTGCGCCGCCTCCGCGGCGTGCACGAAGAAGGCCGGCGTCCCGGTGCTCGCCAGGGTCGAGGCGATCTTGCGCGCGATGTGCCCCGACTTGCCCACGCCGCTGACGACCACGCGGCCGCGGCACGCGAGGATCAGGCCGACCGCGTCGAGAAAACGCTCGTCGAGCCGGGATATCAAGCCGGTTATCGCGTCCGCCTCGATCGCGAGCACCTTGCGCGCCAGCTCAAGCGCCGAAGCCGAATTCGCCTTTTTCGATCGATCGTTCATTGACGTGCTGGCCCGCGGGAGGAGACACCCTTTATCATAGGACCGAGTATACCAGACGGATGCCGCGTTTTTTCACAGTGAACCCAAAGAAACAAGGACTTCCGAGTGGGCGACACGCTTGAACTGGTGCTGATCCTGCTCGCAAGCGCGGTATTGGTGGTGGTGCTCTTCCGCTTCCTGCATTTGCCGGCGCTGCTCGGCTATCTGCTGGTCGGGGTCGCCGTCGGACCGTTCGCGCTCGCGTGGGTTCCCGACACCGAGGAGGGAAGGCATCTCGCGGAATTCGGCGTCGTGTTCCTGATGTTCTCGATCGGGCTCGAGTTCAGCCTGGCGAAGCTTTTTCAACTGCGCCGCGCGGTCTTCGGCCTCGGATTGTCCCAGGTCACGCTCACGCTCGCCGCGGTGCTCGCCGCAGCGGCGTTTGCGGGCGCGTCGTGGCAGGCCGGCCTCGCGGTCGGGGGCGCGCTCGCCATGTCTTCGACCGCGATCGTCCTTCGCATTCTCGCCGAGCGCATTCAGCTCGAAACGGCTCACGGACGCGACATCATCGGCGTCCTGCTCTTCCAGGACCTCGCCGTCGTGCCTTTGTTGATCGTGATTCCGGCGATTGCGGAGGGAAGCGGCGAGCTCGCCGAGCGTCTTGCGTTCGCGCTCGCCAAGGCAGCCGTGGTGCTCGTGGTTCTGCTCTTTGTCGGGCAGCGGTTGATGCGCGGCTGGTTCCACATCGTGGCGCGCAGCCGCTCGCACGAGCTGTTCATCCTCAACGTCCTGCTCATTACGCTGGGGCTTGCCTGGCTCACCGAGCGCGCCGGGCTTTCGCTTGCCCTGGGCGCGTTCCTCGCCGGGATGCTCATAGCCGAGACCGAGTACCGGCACCAGGTCGAGGAGGACATCAGGCCGTTTCGCGAGGTGCTGTTGGGCCTGTTCTTCGTCACCATAGGCATGAGGCTCGACCTCGGGGCGGTCGCCGCCAGCTTTCCGCTGGTGCCGGCGCTGACCGCTCTGCTGGTCGCGTTCAAGTTCGCGCTGGTCGCGGCGCTCGCGCGCCTGTTCGGAGCCGCTCCCGGCGCGGCCCTGCGCGACGGTCTTGCTCTCGCCCAGGCGGGCGAATTCGGCCTGGTGCTCATCGTCCAGGCGCAGTCGGTTGCATTGCTCGAGCACGACTTCTCCCAGCTCATCGTCGCGGCGATGCTGCTGTCGATGCTCGCCGCCCCGTTCATCATTCAGGCGAGCGACAAGCTCGTGCTGCGCTGGTCGAGCGCGGAATGGATGCAGCAATCGCTCGCGCTGCATCGAGTGGCCGCGCAGAGCCTCGCGACCGAGCGGCACGTCATCGTGTGCGGCTACGGCCGCACCGGGCAGCGCCTGGCGCACCTGCTGGAGCAGGAGCGCATCGACGTTCTCGCCCTCGACACCGATCCGGAGCGCGTGCGCGCGGCGGCGGCGGCGGGCGAGAAGGTCGTGTACGCCGACGCCTCGCGGCACGACACGCTCGTTGCAGCGGGTATCGCGCGCGCGAGCGCGCTCGTGATCACCTTCGCCGATACGCAGCTTGCCCTCCGAATACTGCACCACGTGCGCGCGCTCAACCCGGCATTGCCGGTGGTCGTGCGCACCCTGGACGACGCGGACATGGACCGGCTCATCGCGGCCGGCGCCGCGGAGGTCGTGCCGGAGACCTTCGAGTCGAGCCTGATGCTCGCCTCGCACGCATTGGTGCTCCTGGGCGTGCCCTTGAGGCGCGTGGTCCGCCGAATTCG
>DASPXL010000084.1:0-4036 GCA_035637375.1 Burkholderiales bacterium | reverse complement strand
CGGCTGCTTTCGACCATCGCGGTGCTGTTCGGCGGCCGCATCGCCGAGGAAGCGTTCATGCACCAGATGACCACCGGCGCCTCGAACGATTTCGAGCGCGCCACCGCCATCGCCCGCAGCATGGTGACCCAGTGGGGGATGTCGGACGCGATGGGACCGATGGTGTATGGCGAGAACGAGGGCGAGGTGTTTCTCGGCCGCTCGATCACCACGCACAAGAACGTGTCCGAGGTGACCATGCAGAAGGTCGACGCCGAGATCCGCAAAATCATCGATCAGCAGTACACCCTGGCGAAGAAGCTTATTTTCGACAACCGCGACAAGGTCGAAGCCATGGCGAAGACGCTGCTCGACTGGGAAACCATCGACGCCGACCAGATCAACGACATCATGGCCGGCAAGCCGCCGCGCCCGCCCAAGCCTGCGCAGGTGCCGCAGCAGCCGCCTCAGGCGGGGGCGCCCGGTGCGCCCGAGCCTGCGCCGGCGGCATAAGCAGGATCGAGAGTTGGGAGCGAGGAGCGACAACGCGTCTGCGCTCCCGCCTTCATCCCGATCCTCAAGTCCAAATCCTCAGTCCTTTCTCGCTTGCGGCCGGTTCCGGCTGCGGCTCGACCCCCCGCTCGT
The DNA here is from genome assembly GCA_035637375.1 of Burkholderiales bacterium. Taxonomy (GTDB): domain Bacteria; phylum Pseudomonadota; class Gammaproteobacteria; order Burkholderiales; family SG8-39; genus VBDM01. The sequence continues at coordinate 3,412 of DASPXL010000084.1, read as the reverse complement.
CATGGGCGTCGTAAACGTCACGCCTGATTCTTTTTCCGACGGCGGGCATTTTCTCGAGGCGGGGGCGGCGGTCGACCACGCGCACCGCCTTGTCGAGGAGGGCGCGGATATCGTCGACGTCGGCGCGGAATCCAGCCGGCCGGGTGCCGATGCCGTCGCCCCCGAGGAAGAATTGCGCCGGCTGCTGCCGGTGCTCAAAGGTCTGCGCGAGCTTCCGGTTCCCGTTTCGGTGGACACGGTAAAGCCCGAGGTGATGCGCGCGGCGATCGCCGAAGGCGCTTCGATGGTGAACGACATCAACGCGCTGAGGGCGCCGGGCGCGCTCGAAGCCGTCGCCTCCGCGGAGGTCGGCGTATGCCTTATGCACATGCAGGGCGAGCCGCGCACGATGCAGCGAGAGCCGCGCTACGGCGACGTGGTCGCCGAGGTCGAGGCGTTTCTCGCCGAGCGCGTTGCCGCGGCCGAGGCGCACGGCATCGCGCGCGAGCGCATCATCATCGATCCCGGCTTCGGTTTCGGCAAGACCGTCGAGCACAATTTCGAGCTGCTGCGCAGCCTCGGGCGGCTCGCGGAGACCGGCTTGCCCGTGATGGCGGGCTGGTCGCGCAAGTCGACGCTGGGCGTCGTCACCGGCCGCGGGCCCGCCGAGCGGCTCGCGGCAAGCGTCGCCGCCGCTTTGCTGGCGGTGCAGCACGGAGCTAAAATCGTGCGCGTCCACGACGTGGCGGCGACGCGAGATGCGCTCGCCGTCCTCGCCGCGATGGGCGGGCAAGGCGGAAAACGATGAGCAGAAAGTATTTCGGAACGGACGGTGTGCGGGGCGAAGTGGGCGATCCGCCCATCACGCCGGACTTCGTATTGCGGCTCGGTTTTGCCGCGGGCGAGGTGCTGGTGCGACGCTCGGCGATGCCCAAGGGCGAGCACCCCGCCGTCCTGATCGGCAAGGACACGCGCGTCTCCGGCTACATGCTGGAGGCCTCGCTCGAGGCGGGATTCTCCGCCGCCGGCGTGGATGTGATGCTGACCGGTCCGCTGCCGACTCCGGCGATCGCCTACCTGACCCGTGCATTGCGGCTGCAGGCCGGAGTCGTCATCAGCGCCTCGCACAACGCCTATCAGGACAACGGCATCAAGTTTTTTTCCGCCGACGGCAGCAAGCTGCCGGACGAAGTGGAAGCGGAGATCGAACAGCGCCTCGGTCGCGAGATCCAGTGCAAGAAATCGGCCGAGCTCGGCAAGGCGCGGCGGATGGACGACGCCGCGGGCCGCTACATCGAATTCTGCAAGAGCACCTTCCCTTCCGCGCTCGACCTGCGCGGGCTGAAGATCGTCGTCGACTGCGCCCACGGCGCCACTTACCATGTCGCCCCGCACGTGTTCCACGAGCTGGGCGCCGATGTCGTTCCGGTCGGGGTGAGCCCCGACGGCTTCAACATCAACGACCGGTCCGGCACGGCCCACCCCTCGTCCCTGCAGGGCGCGGTGAGAGAGCACAAGGCGGACCTCGGCATCGCGCTCGACGGGGACGGGGACCGGGTGCTCATGACCGACGGCGAGGGCGCGCTCTACGACGGCGATCAGCTGCTCTACGTCATCGCCCGCGAGCGCGTAAAAAACGGGGGCTTGAGAGGAGTGGCGGGGACCTTGATGACCAATCTCGCGCTCGAGCGCGCGCTGGAAAAACTGCGAATTCCGTTCGCGCGCGCCAAGGTCGGCGATCGCTACGTGCTGGAAATGCTCAAGGAAAAGGACTGGGAGCTGGGAGGGGAAAACTCAGGACACATCATCTGCCTGGACAAGCACACCACCGGCGACGGCATCGTCTCGGCTTTGCAGGTGCTCTGCGCAATGCGCTCGAGCCCGGCCACGCTCGCGGAATTGTGCCGGGAACTTGCGCTTTACCCCCAGGAGCTCGTCAACGTGCGCGTGCGCAAGGGCTTCGACTGGCAGAAAGAGCCCGCGGTCGCGAAGGCGAAGCTCGAGGCCGAGCGCGCCCTCGGCTCCGACGGCCGGGTGCTGCTGCGCCCCTCGGGAACCGAGCCCGTGCTGCGCGTCATGGTGGAGGGCAAGGACGACGCGGAAGTGCGGCGGCTTGCCCGAAGGATCGCCGAAACCGTGCAAGAGGCGGCCTAGGCGCGAGCTCGCCGATTGAATCGCGCTGCTGCAGCAAGATCCTGAATTTTCCGGCGTTTTCGGTTGACCCTCGCGCTCATCCGGCGGTAAAATCACACCCTTTTGCCCGCCCGGGATTCGATGCGCGCGAGGCTCGTAGCAGGCAACTGGAAAATGCATGGCAGCCTCGCCTCCAACGCACGGCTGCTCGACGCTCTCAAGGCCGGGCTGAAGCACGCCGAAGGCGTGGATTGCGCGGTGTGCGCCCCGTTTCCGTATCTCGCACAGGTCTCGGCGGCGCTTTCGGGCAGCGGGATCGCCTGGGGTGCGCAAGACGTCTGCGAGCACGACGTCGGCGCCTATACGGGCGAAGTGTCGGGAGCGATGCTGAAGGAGTTCGGCTGCCGCTTCGCGATCGTCGGCCATTCCGAGCGCCGCAGCCTGTACGCAGAGGACGATAGCCGAGTCGCCGCCAAGTTCATCGCGGCCCAGCGCGCCGGCTTGACTCCGATTCTATGCGTGGGCGAGACGCGGGAGCAGCGCGAGCGCGGCGAGACCGAAAGCGTGGTCGGGCGCCAGCTCGATGCGGTGCTCGCCTCCGCCGGGCCGGCTGCGCTCGCCGATGCGGCGCTCGCGTACGAACCGGTCTGGGCGATCGGCACCGGCAGAAACGCGACGCCGCGCGAGGCCCAGGACGTGCACGCGTTCATTCGCGCGCGGCTCGCGGCGCGCGATAAGGGGCGGGCGCAGCGCGTAACGATCGTGTACGGGGGCAGCGTCAAGCCCGGCAATGCAGCGGAGCTGTTTGCGATGCCCGATATTGACGGCGGGCTGATCGGCGGGGCGTCGCTCGCGGCGGAGGACTTCATCGCGATCTGCGCCGCAGCGCAGGGATAATTCTGAAGGAAACAACATGGATTTCTGGTTTACATTGACACTCATCGTCGACGTCATCATCGCGCTCTGCATCATCGGCCTGGTTCTGCTCCAGCACGGCAAGGGGGCGGACGTGGGCGCTGCTTTCGGCAGCGGCTCCTCGGGAAGCCTGTTCGGCGCGAGCGGCTCGGCCAATTTTCTTTCGCGCACCACGGCGGTCCTGGCGGCGATTTTCTTCCTCACGACGTTCCTTCTCGCCTACTTCGTCACGCACCGGCCGCGCGCCGGCGGAGGCGTGATGGACACGGTCAAGGAACAAGCGCCGCAGCAGCCCGTCCCCGCACCCCAGACCGCGCCCGACCCGGCGAAAGCGGGCGACGCGGCGAAGTCCAAAGCAAACGAGGTGCCGAAGTAGTAAAATCGA
>DASPXL010000083.1:0-13083 GCA_035637375.1 Burkholderiales bacterium | reverse complement strand
TGGTATCCGCACGTGCTCGTGGTGAGCACGCTGCTTCCGCGCTCGCCCACGCACACGACCAACGTCGTCGAGTTCTACTACCCGGAAGACATCGTGCTGTTCGAGCGCGAATTCATCGAGGCCGAGCAGGCGGCCTACAGGGAGACCGCGGTCGAGGACGACGAGATCGCCAGGCGCATGGACCGCGGCCGGCGCGCCCTGTGGGAGCGCGGCGAGAGCGACGCCGGCCCGTACCAGTCGCCGATGGAAGACGGCATGATGCACTTCCATGAGTACCTGCGCCGGGGACTGGCCGGACACATCTAAACGACGGATGTCATTCCCGCGCAAGCGGGAATCCAGTGGCGTTGGACGCATCTGTGATGCCGTAGCTTGCTCCGCGGCTTAAGATAACGGCATGATCCTCACCGCGCTCGTCAGCACCGAAATCCTCGCGCGGCAGCTTGCCGATCCCGACTGGGTGGTGTTCGATTGCCGGCACGATCTCGCCGATCCCGCTCGCGGGCGCGCGGACTACGAAAGCTCGCACATACCCGGTGCCCGGTTCCTGCACCTCGACGAGGACTTGTCGGCGCCGAAGACTGGGAAGAACGGCCGGCATCCACTGCCCGATTCCGATGCGCTCATGGAAAAGTTGGGTCGCGCGGGCGTCGATTCGAGAAAACAGGTCGTCGCCTACGACGCTCAAGGGAGCATGATCGCGGCGAGGCTGTGGTGGCTGCTGCGCTGGCTCGGACATCTGCCCGTGGCGGTGCTCGACGGCGGCTGGAACAAATGGACCGCCGAAGGGCGACCGCAGACCGACGAACTTCCGAAGGTGCAACCGACGCGATTTGCCGGAAAGCCCGGCAGCAACTGGGTGAACGCCGAGCACGTACGCTCTCATCTCGATGATGCGGGCACGGTGCTCGTGGATGCGCGCGCTCCCGACCGCTTTCGCGGACAGAACGAGACGCTCGATCCGGTGGGCGGCCGGATTCCCGGCGCGCGCAACCGCTATTATCGCGACAACCTCGACGCGAACTACAGCTTCAAGTCGGCCGCGGCGCTCAGGCAAGACTTCGCCGGCGTCCTCGATGGCGCGGATTCCGAAAGCGTCGTGCACTACTGCGGCTCGGGTGTTTCCGCCTGCCACAATCTTCTCGCGATGGAGGCCGCGGGGCTGCGCGGTGCGCGCCTCTATCCCGGCTCCTGGAGCGAATGGTGCGCCGACCCTTCGCGGCCCGTCGCCAGGGGCGAGCCGCGATGACGGCTGAAGACATGCCCGCCGGATGGCTCGCCGACGCCGTTCTAATCGCGCACGTCCTCTTCGTGCTGTTCGTGGTCGGCGGCTTCGCCCTGATCCTCGCCGGGGCGCGGCGCTGGGATTGGGTGCGTAACCGCGCGTTCCGCACGGCGCATCTCGCGGCGATCACCTTGGTCGCCGCCGAGGCCCTGCTCGGCATCACCTGCCCCCTCACGCGCTGGGAGGACATCCTTCGGGCGACCGGGCGCGAAGAGCGCAGCTTCGTCGGCCGCTGGCTCGCGTGGCTCCTCTATTACGATCTGCCGGAGTGGGTCTTCGCGATCGCCTACTGCGCGTTCGCCGCGGCGGTGATCTGGACCTGGCGCGCGATCCCTCCGCGCTCCTCGCGCGCGTCCACCGCGGCGGAATAACACGCTATCATTTCGCCACCGCCTCAGCTAGCACCGACCCCGATGAAGCAATACCTGGATCTCATGCGCCACGTGCTCGAGCGCGGGCACAAGAAATCCGACCGAACCGGCACCGGCACGCTGTCGACGTTCGGCCGGCAGATGCGCTTCGACCTCGCCGGCGGCTTCCCGCTTCTCACCACCAAGAAGGTCCACCTCAAGTCCATCATCTACGAGCTGCTGTGGTTTCTCAGGGGCGACACCAACGTGCGCTGGCTGCAGCAGCACGGCGTCACCATATGGGACGAATGGGCGGACGCGAACGGCGAGCTCGGGCCGGTGTACGGATCGCAGTGGCGCAGCTGGCCCGCGCCGGGCGGCGGCGCGATCGACCAGATCGCGCAGGTGGTGAATTCGATCAGAACGCGGCCCGATTCGCGCCGCCACGTCGTGACGGCGTGGAACCCGGCCGAAATCGACAAGATGAAACTGCCCCCGTGTCACGTCCTGTTTCAGTTCTACGTGGCGGATGGACAGCTCTCTTGCCAGATGTACCAGCGCAGCGCCGACATTTTCCTCGGCGTGCCGTTCAACATCGCCTCCTATGCGCTGCTCACGCTGATGGCGGCGCAGGTCTGCGATCTGAAGCCCGGGGAGTTCGTGCATACCCTGGGCGACGCGCACCTGTACCTCAATCACCTCGAGCAGGCGAAGGAGCAGCTTTCGCGCTCGCCGCGGCCGCTGCCGCGCATGCGGCTCAACCCCAAAGTGCAGGATCTCTTCGGCTTCCGCTACGAGGATTTCGCGCTCGAGGGCTACGACCCGCACCCCGCGATCAAAGCCCCGATCGCGGTGTGAGCGTCTCCCCGAGCGGCCGCAGGAGCGCGGCCGGCGCCGCCTTCGTCGCGGATACCGGCGGCTGATTCAGCGGCGCCTGAGCTCCATTTATGGGAACGCCGAGGGAAGCGCGCTGGACTTCCTTTCCCGAAACATCGCGATAGACCAGCTCGTTGGTGTCGAAATCGTACTCGGGGTGGCGGGCGTCGTTCCACTGGTTCAGAAAGACCATGTAGAAGGGCACGAACAGTCCATGGCGCGGCTCGCCGTGCTGCAGGGCGAACACGTACTCGGGCTGCTGCCTCACCTGGAACCCGCTGTGGCAGTGCTGCACCCAGACGTAGTCGCCGAGCACGATGAGCTTCCAGAACGGTTCCTCGTCGTAGAATTTGAGCTTCACCTTCTTGCCGAACCGGCGCAGCCCCGAGAGATACCCGATGGTCGCCTCGATCTCGGTGTGCAGCGTGAGCACCGTGATCTCGGGCGGCAGCGAATCGGCCCGCTTGCGCAGGCCCTTGCCGAGCGGATTGACCAGCATCACGCGGATCTCGTAGGCCTTTTCCAGCGCCTCGCGCACCAGGCTGCGTGGGGCGACGAAGGTGTCGTGTCCGGTGACGCTCAGGACGAACGCGTCGCGCGCGGCCGGAAGCCGTCTCAACAGCGCGCGCTCGCGCCGGCGCGACAGCCATCCGGTGCCGGCATTGCGCGCGTACACCAGGGACGCGAGCTTTGCCGTCGCCACTTTCTGCCGGTTGTCCCAGGCGATCTTGGCGAGATTGAACAGCAGCGCGAGCACGAACGCGAGGCCGAGCTCCGTCGCGAGCAGCAGACTGGCGTCGCCCTCGACCTTCGGCCACCATTGGTTCAGGATGTAGCTTGCGGCCTGCGGCAGCGAAAAGGCGACGGCGACCGCAAGCAGGGTGATGACACCGTGCGAGAGAATCTGCCGCAGACTGAGCCACAGGCTGTGCATGGGCGTCCCGGAGTGCGTCATTCTCATCAAACCCTTTACGGTCTAGCGGCCTTCGCCCAGCCCAGCAAGCCCGGGAAAAAAGATGCCCGCCGCCGTGAGGCGGCGGGCGACACACCGGCGCGGTCGAGAGGGGAGGATCACTTGGCCGGCCGGGTGAAGCTGAAGACTTTGGTGAAACCCAGTATGTCGGTTATGAGAAGGACGACGAAGGCGAGGAATCCGAACCAGAGCAACGATCCCAATGCGTCGCCCGCCGCCGGAAAGGAGTCAAGCCGCGCCGCGAGGCGCTCGACCTCGTCGTCGCTCAACGCGTCGACGCGGGCTTTTGCATCGTCGGCGCTCACGCCATGGCGCTCGAGCGCGGCGCGTACGTCGGCCCGCTCAAAAAGGGAATCCACGCGTTCCCGCGCGGAGAGCGGCGCCCGCCCGGCGGTTTCAAGCCGATCGGTCGCGATCAGCTCGGCCTGCGCGAGCCGCGTCGGCAGGCCCGCATAGCACAGGCTGACGACAAGAAGGCGCACGATGTTTCGGTTGAGGCTCGTCATTGTTCCTCTTATGCGCGCACCAGCCTGCCTTCGATCACGCGCACCTTGTCGCCTACGTTGAAGGGAGGCGTGCTCGACACGGAGACGGTGCGAAAGGAGCCGTCGTCCATGCGCACCGTCACGCGGTAGGCCCGGCGCTTCCTGAGCTCGCTTCCCGCAAAAACTCCCCCGGCGGCCCCGAGGACCGTCGTGGCCGTGCTGCCGTTTTCTCTGCCCGTCTGGTCGCCGATTTCGGCACCGGCAAAGCCACCGGGAACCGCGCCGGTTCCACTGGGCTCACCGCGCACTTCGACGGTCCAGATCGACTCGACGGTGCCGCACAGGGCGCAGTTGCCCGCCGGAGCGCTCTTGCGCGCAGCCTCCGCCGGCTGCGCGTCTTCCCGCGCATCGGGCAGCAGCCGCGTGATTGCCCCGACGCCGATCAAGCTCAGAATCATCACCGAGGCCGTCACCCCCGCGATTATCGGATTGATCCGTATCGATGCCGGTTTGAAAGTGCTTGCCTTCATGATCCGTCTTTGGGTCCCGCGCTTGGCGCCGGACTTGGGCAGCCGTGTGCAATCCCCGTGCCAGCGTGAGTCTTTCCAATCGACTCAACGGCTTATTCTGAAATCGCGAAAGTCTGCAGAGCTCGACATGTCGCCTGCCGACGACGGTTTCCGGCACCTGCGAAAGACCAGGCTGTAGGGAAAGGGATTTTGCTGTCGCCCCGCGGCGACAACGCGACCGAACGCGCGCCCGGGTTTCAGCCCTTCTCGGGCTTGAACATCTTCGACTCGAGCCGATGGCGGTCGAGCAGCTTGTAGAACTCGGTGCGGTTGCGCTGCGCGAGCTTCGCCGCCTGGGTCACATTGCCGCCGGTCATGCGCAGGATGCGGGCCAGATATTCGCGCTCGAAAGCGCTCCGCGCCTGCTCGAGCGAGGCGAGCGGCGCGGGCTCTTCCTTGAGCGCCTGCTGCACCAGCGAGGCCGGCACGACACCCGAGGCGCAGAGCGCCACGACCTGCTCGACGACGTTGACGAGCTGCCGCACGTTGCCCGGCCAGGGCGCCGCAAGGAGCACCTCGAGCGCCTCCGGGGCAAAGGCCCGGACGTCCTTTCCATAGCGCGCGGCGGTGCCGCCGAGGTAGTGCTGCGCGAGCGGGACGATGTCCTCGCGCCGCTCGGCGAGCGGCGGGAGGGCGAGCGAGACGACGTTCAGGCGGTAGTAGAGGTCCTCGCGGAATCGCCCTTCTTTCATCTGGACGTCGAGGTCGCGGTGCGTCGCGGAGATGACCCGCACGTCCACCGACGTCCCTTGCGTGGCGCCGACCGCTCGCACCTCCCGGTCCTGCAGCACGCGCAGGAGCTTCGCCTGCAGAGCGAGCGGCATGTCGCCGATCTCATCCAGGAACAGCGTCCCTCCGTCTGCGGCGGGGACGAGCCCCTTGTGATCGTAGGTCGCGCCGGTAAAGGAGCCTTTGCGGTGGCCGAACAATTCCGATTCGAGCAGGTTCTCCGGTATGGCGGCGCAATTGACGGCGACGAAGGGCCCCTCGGAGCGGCGGCTCGCGCGATGTATGGAGCGCGCGAGAAGCTCCTTTCCCGTTCCGCTCGCTCCGTGGATGAGAACGCTCGCCTCCGATTGCGCGACCAGGCGCGCCTGGTGAAGGACGTTCTCCATTTTCGGGCTTTGCGTCACGAATTCGCGCCGCCAGTCCTCGTCGCCCGCGCCGGGCGCGGCCCCCGAGAGCCGCAGCGCCTGCTCCACCTGCTCGAGCAGGTGCTTCCCGTCGAAGGGCTTGGACTGAAAGCCGAAGACCCCGCGCCGGGTGGCGGCCACCGCGTCGGGGATCGTGCCGTGCGCGGTCAGGATGATGACGGGCAGCATCGGCGCCTGCTTGCGGATCTCATCGAAAAGCGCAAGCCCGTCGATGCCGCCCATCTTGAGGTCGGTGATGACGAGCTCCGGACGCGACGCGGCGAGCGCGGAGAGCGCCTTTTCGCCGCTGTCCACCGCCTGGACCCGGTAGCCCGCGGAACCGAGGCGCAGCGACATGAGCTTCAGAATGTCCGGGTCGTCGTCGACGAGAAGAATCGTGTTCATTTCGGCCGCGCCTGCTCGCGCTCGATGATTTTGCGCTCGATCGCCTTCAGCGCCTCGAGCTGCTCCTTCAGTTGCGCCGCGCGGCGTTGCTCGCGCAGGCGCTCGCTGATCTGCGCGTGAAGCAGCCACGCGAACTGCTGCATCGGACCCGGCGAGGATTCCGCGCCGGCGAGCGGCTCCAGCAGGCCCGTGGCCTTGGCATCGTCGTTGAACGCCGTTCCCGGCAGTGCGAGCAGCAGCGCGAGCCTCACCCGAGCGTAGGCGCCACGGTCCTTGGAAAGCATCTGGCTCGAAGCGTTCAATTCCCGCCGCTGCTCCTCGGCCTGAAGCGCGGCGATTTTTTGAGCGTAGCCGATCAGCTCCAGGACCTGGCGCGACTCGTAATTTTCGCGGACCGAATCGAGAAAGGCGCATCCCGCAAGCACCCCAACGCAGGAAAGGACCGCAATGATCCGGATCATGGATCAGGACGGGGCCGCCGCGCGCGGAAGCGTGACGCGGAAGTGCGCGCCGGCGGCGAGATCGTCCACGACCTCGATCCGGCCGCCGTGGGCAGCGACGAATTCCCGGGTGATCGCGAGACCCAGACCGCTGCCGCTCACGCGACCGCGGTGAACGTGCTCGCCTTGATAAAACCAATCGAAAATCCGCTCGCGATCCTCGGGCGGAATTCCCGGGCCCGCGTCTTCAACGTCGAGTACCACCTTGTCTCCCTCGGGATGCAGCGCCAGCGAGATCATACCCCCGTCCGGGGAGTATTTGATCGCGTTGGAGACCAGATTCGCGACGACTGTGCGCAATTTTTCCTCGTCCGCGTGGAGCATCACCCGTTCCAGACGCAAGTCGACGCGGATTGCGCGCGCCCGGGCCGCGAGCCGGTGATCTTCGAGCGCTTGTTCCACGATCCGGTCGAATCGCACCGCCGCCAGCTCCAGGCGCCCCACGCTCTCCTCGGCGCGATGGTAGTTGAGCAGGTCCTCGATCAGCTGCTGCAGCCGCACGCTGTTTTCCCTGAGGATCCCGACGATCTCGCGCTGCCCCGCGGAGAGCGGCCCTGCCGCCTCATCGGCGAGCAGCTCCGATCCCTCGCGCAGCGCCGTGAGCGGCGTCTTCAGCTCGTGGGACACGTGCCGCAGGAACAGGCGCTTCTGCTGCTCGAGCTCGATCAGCCGCTCGCGCAGCCACTCGAGCCGGCCGCCCAGGTATTTCAGGTCCGCGGGCCCGCTGACGCGGATATCGCTGTCGAACTCTCCCGCGCCCAGACGGCGGATGGCGTGGTCGAGCTGGCGGATGGGCCTTGCGATGAGAAGCGTCACCCCGACGGCGAGGAGCACGCCGAGCGGTATCGTCGCGGCGAGCTGCAGCCAGAGGATGCGCTGCGCGCGCTCGGCGGTCCGGCGCATCGACTCGACCTCGCGGTCGATCAGCGCGTTGCTCGTATTGAGCACGCCGCGCGCCAGATCCGAGAGCGCGCCATACCCGTCCACGAGCGCCGTCTTGCCGGCCTCGGTGGCCGGTTTGCCGAGCAACTGCTCGTAGAGCTCCTGTTCCTTGTCGATCGTCTGGTTGAGCTCGTGCAGCTGCAGCTCGTCGAGCGGCTGCAGCGACAGCTCGCTCGTGTTCGCCTTGAAGTTCGCCCTCAGCCGGCCGTAATCGTTCAGAAGCTCCGCGTCGTCCAGGATCAGATACTGGCGCACCACCCGCTCGAGCGCGGTGGTTTGCTCGACCAGCAGGCGGCTGCCGCGCGAGGCCTGCGCGGCCTGCGAGACCGCCGTCTGGCTCTGATCGGCGAGCTGCTCGACGTACACCGCGGCGTTGTAGAAAGCCACGATGAGCGGGGCCGCGACGAGCGCAAAGGCAAGCAGCAGCAGGCTCAGGAACGATCTCGGATAATAGCGCTGGGGGAAATCGAGCCCGATTTTCATCGCCGGTATAATGCCGCAGTTCCCGTTCTCATGATTGTTGCGCCCGTTTCGACTTCCAATGTCTCCCCTTCCCCGCGTCTCCATCATCGCCGCGGTCGCGCGCAATCAAGCAATCGGACGCAAGAGCCAGATGCCCTGGCGATTGCCGGAGGACCTGAGGCGTTTCCGACGGCTGACGCTGGGCCACGCCGTCGTGATGGGCCGAAGAACTTTCGATTCGATCGGAAAGCCTTTGCCGGGACGGGATAATATCGTCGTTACGCGCTCGCGCGAGTGGCGTCATCCCGGCTGCCGCGCGGCCAATTCGATCGAAGCTGCGCTCGCCTTGGCTCAAGCGTCCCAGGAAGTGTTTGTAATCGGAGGCGCCGAGATCTACCTGCTCGCGCTGCCCCGGGCCGTTCGTCTGTATCTCACCGAAATCGAGCGCGACTTCGACGGCGACGCGTTCTTCCCCGAATTCGACCGCTCCAGATGGCGCGAAGTCTCGCGCGAATCACGTGCCCTTGACGGCCCGGAGGGCTTTGTCTACCACTTCGTCGTATACGAATCCCGCGCTTGGCTTCGCGCGCTGCGTTCATTTTTTTGAAACGCGTTTCCCGCCGCCGGGTCAAGCTTTCGTCCTGTCCCCGATGACGACACAGTTACGCCCTGACTGCTTGGCCCGATAGAGGGCGGCGTCGGCGGCTCGCAACACCTCCTGTCCGCTCGCGCCGTGAACTGGAAAAATCCCGATGCCCGCGGATACCGTGACCGGTCCGACACGCCGACCCTCATACTCGATCTCGAGCTCGTTCACGCCCCGGCGCAGCTTCTCGGCTCGCTCCCAGACCGTGGCCTGCGGGGCCTGGGCCATCACCAGCACGAACTCTTCGCCGCCGTATCGGGAGGCGATATCCTCGCCACGGGCCGCCGACAGCAGGTACTGGCCTATCCTACGCAATACCGCGTCGCCCGCCGCGTGGCCGAGCGTGTCGTTGAACCGCTTGAAGTTGTCGATATCGATCATCATCACGCCGAGGGGCTGGCCGCTGCGTCGGGCGCGGCTTTCTTCCCGGCCGAGCGACTCTTCCAGGTAGCGGCGGTTATAGAGGCCGGTCAGCCCGTCGTGCGCAGCCTGGTCTCGCAGGCGGAGGTTTGCCTGCGTCAGCTCCTGCTCCGCCAATAGCCGCTTCCTGATCTCCTGGTCCAGGGCGGCCCTCGCCACCTCGAGCTGCGCGTCGCGCTCGGTGATTCCGTGATCCATCTCGGCGTTCTGCCTTTCCAGAATCGCCGTGTGCTGGTGAACCTTCCTCGCGATCGGCCGCAGCAAGCTGTCGGACCGGCGTTCGGGATGCGGCTCCCCCGGCGGCGGTGGCGGCCCGGAAAGAGCCGCATCGACGACCGCGAGCAGCGTCTCGGGGCCGGCGGGCTTGGCGGCGAAAAACGCGCCAAAGGCGCTCGCCAGGGCGCGAGCTTCGGCCTCGATATAGGCGGCGGCTCGAAACACCACTCGCGGCTGGACCAGGTCCGGTCCCGAGCGCAGGTCCAGGACAAACTGGCAACCGTCCATGCTTGGCGCCAGGACGTCGACGAGCACCAGATCGGGTTTTTCAGTCCTGACGATCCTCAGCGCTCCCTCGCTGTCGGCAGCCTCCAACAGGCGGTGGCCGCGGTCCTGGAGCAGGGTCACCACGAAGCGGCGATTGACGGGGCGCTCCTCGACGACAAGGATCGTGGCCATAACCCTCCGAGAATCCCCCAGCGCTGGAATCCAAGGGGATGGCTATGCTTACGTCACACTATCAGTATAAGAAAGGAAATAACGCACGGGGTAGCCGAAAAGCGGGCAGGGAGCGGTCGAATTCCCGCCGGAGCCAAAGAGGATCGGACCGAGAAGACTGGTTTCGCGAAATAGCCCTCACCGTACCATCGTTTCCGCCTTGAACCACTGAAGCGCCTCCGCCTCGTCTTGAAAACTCCGAACCTCGACCCCGTGCTGTCGCCCTATCAATTCGATGTACTCATGAGAGATGCCGAGCTCCACGGAGTCGCCCAGCAGGGCGATTTTGTGTGACGGATCCGCGGTGAGTTTTTTGAAGTACGCGAGAAACCCCGACCTCTCAACTGTAAAAACGGGGTTCGAGGAATGAACGGAGATGAGCACCCGCGAGCGCTGATGCTTCATCGCGGCGCCGGCCACGATCTGCAGAAATTCCCGTGTCTCATCCATCGTTTCCCGATTGAACAGTTCCGCCCTCAAATATTCCGGTTCGATGGTGATCTTGTACAACATGTCCATGGGGTGCGGTGCCTCTGTCCGCCTCCGTCTGTTTCTGGCGCCTGGCCAACCAATGCCGCTTCCGCCGGCTGATCGGCCGCGGAAGAGTCACTTGATAGCAAAAAGCGATTAAGAACTGCTTCGACGACGAATGGTCTGGACGGACCACATGACGCTGGCATAGGTTGAAAATCGTCCCTCGCCCCTGCGGCACAGGACCATTGGCTACGCCGGCTGCGCCCTTCGGCTGTAGGGAGATTCCTTACAGGTCCGTCCCTCGATCTGAACCAACTCCGTACGCAGCAAGCGTAGTGAAGCGACTACTTCGAGTCACTGGATTACGACCAAAAAATCACGATTCCGCTATAGCATATAAGAGCTCGACTCATTATCATGAACTCCGTTCTGCTCACGCGCGCACCCCCCTCCCGGTGCCTATGTGAGCAGGCGACCCCGGCGCTCGCCGGGGTTTTTTTTCGTCGCGTCAAAGTTTTCGTCGCGTCAAAGCCGCTTCCACCGCTTATGTCGCCCCCGACGGGACGGCCGTTTCGCTCGTCAGCTTCGCGAGTTCGGCCTTGAGCGCTTGCACTTCCCGATCGAGTAAAGCGTAGATCGCTTGCGCTTTTTCCCGCTCCTTCTTCAAATCCAGCTCCTGCAGTTTTCCCGCCGCTTCCTGGGCCGCGCCCGCCGAAAGGCTGCGGAGCATCCCGTGCAAGGTGTGGATGTCGTAGGCGAATCCGCCGGTGTCGCCGTTTGCCATCGCCTCGCGGGCGCTCGCCATGAGATCTCCGCAGCTCCGCAGGAACAGCCCCGTGACTTCGCCGAGCAACTGCATGTCGCCGTCGACCCGATCCAGCAGCGCGGCGCGATCGAGTGTGACTTTTTCGGCTCGCGCCGATTTCGACGGCCCCGCGGGGGCAAACTGCAGCCCCTCGATGGCTTCGAGGAGCACCGTCGGCTGGATGGGCTTGACCAGATAGCCGTCCATTCCGGCCTGCAGGCAGCGCTCGCGATCGCCCGCCATTGCGTGAGCGGTCAACGCGATGACGGGAACGTGTTCGCCGGTGATTTTTTCCCTGTTGCGGATGGCAAGAGTGGTTTCAATTCCGTCCATTCTGGGCATCTGCACGTCCATGAGGACGAGGTCGAAACGCCTGCGCTCCAGCGCCTCCAGCGCCGCGGCGCCGTTGTCCGCCGCGACCACCTTGTGGCCCGCTTTCTCAAGTACGCGCTGGGCCAGCGTGCGATTGATCGGATTGTCCTCGACCAGCAGAATGTCCAGTTGCCGGCTGATTCCTGACGCGGAACCCGGCGCCGCCGCTGCCGGTCGGGCTTCCCCGGAAGCCAAGGCGTCGGACACGGAGCGAACCGCTTCCATCGGCTCCGGCCGCGCCTGCAAGCCGAACCGCGCCGTGAAGTGGAAAGTGCTTCCCTTGCCCGGCTCGCTCTCGACCCAGATCCTCCCGTTCATCATACCCACCAGGCGCGCCGAGATCGTCAGACCCAATCCGGTGCCGCCGTAGATGCGCGTAGTGGAAGTATCGGCCTGCAGGAACGGCGCGAAGATGATCGCCTGCTTTTCCTCGTCGATCCCGACCCCGGTGTCGCTCACGATGAAATGGCAGGTCAGCTCGCCGCGGTCGCAGGACCGGGGTTGGACCCGCACGACCACACGCCCTCGCTCGGTGAACTTGATGGCATTGCCCACCAGGTTGAAGAGGATCTGGCGCAACCTGACCGGGTCGCCGAGCAGCGCGTCGGGGGTGTCGGGGGCAATCTCACAGGCGAGCTCCAGGCCCTTCCTGCGCGCCTCGAGCGCCAGCGTCTTCATGGCGTCGCCAACGCTCTCGCACAACGAGAACGGGGTGGTCTCGACTTCCAGCCGCCCCGCCTCGATCTTCGAGAAATCCAGGATGTCGTTGATGACCGTCAGGAGGGATGCGCCGGAGACCCTCACGAGCTCGAGGTACTCGCGCTGCTCCGGGGTCAGAGTCGTCTGCAGGGCGAGCTCGGTCATCCCGATGACGGCGTTCATCGGCGTGCGGATTTCGTGGCTCATATTGGCCAGAAACTCCGACTTCGCGAGATTCGCCGCCTCGGCCGCCTGCTTCGCCTTGTGCAGGGCCTCTTCGGCCCGCTCGCGCATCTCGATTTCCTTGCGCAGCAGCTCGTTCGCCGCGATCAGGCTCGCGGTGCGTTCGCGTATCTTGGTATCGAGGTCCTCGTTGACCTTCGACAACTCGCGTTCCGCGCTCTTGCGCCGGATGATCTGGGTCGCGAGTTCCGCGCTTTTTGTGTACAGGTCGACAAACACCGCCACTTTCGATTTCAGGATGTCGGGGTCCACCGGCTTGGGGATGTAATCAACCGCCCCCACTTCGTAACCCCGGGATATCGATTGCGCGTCGTCGGCCGCCGCGGTGAGGAAAATAATGGGGGTGTGACGGGAACGCCGGAGCTTGCGGATCAATACGGCGGTTTCGAAACCGTCCATTTCGGGCATCCGGATGTCGAGCAGAATGAGCGCGAACTGGGTTTTCAGAATCTGTCTCAGCGCCTCCTTTCCCGACCCGGCCGGTACCACGTTCCGGTCGGACCCGGAGAGGAGCTGCTGCATCGCGACTAAACTACGCGGCTCGTCATCGACTACGAGGATGTTCGCTTTCGACGGGCGTGGCATCGCAGTCTCCGGTCACTTGGCGAGCCGGACCCGCAACAGCGAAACCAGCTGTTCGATATTGACCGGCTTGGAGATGTAGTCCGAGGCGCCGGCCTCGATGCATTTTTCGCGGTCTCCTTTCATCGCCTTTGCGGTGACCGCGATG
>DASPXL010000082.1:0-12605 GCA_035637375.1 Burkholderiales bacterium | reverse complement strand
ATCACCCGGGCGCAGCACTGCCGGGCGGAGGTGTATCTGGCCGGCTTCGGCTGGGTGCCGGTGGACCCGGCCGACGTGAGGAAGGTCGTGCTCGAGGAGAAGGCCCAGCCCACGACCCTGAGCGATCCGTTGGTGCAGGCGGTGAGGCCGAAACTCTTCGGCGCGTGGGAGATGAATTGGCTCGCCTTCAACACCGCGAACGATTTTGCGCTGCCCAACTCGAAAGGCGCCAAGCTCACTTTCTTCATGTATCCGCAGGGCGAGACCGCGCAGGGGCGCCTGGACAGCCTCGACCCGGACAACTTCAAGTACGCGATGACGGCGAGGGAATTGACCGCCTGAACGGACCTGTAATCCTCTCCCCTGCCCGATGAAAGGAAGCGCCATGCGCAAGCTGCCGATTTCGATTCTCGTCCTGTTGGCCGGCCTCGCCTTCAGCCCGTTTCTTCTCGCCGCCGGAATGGACACGGGGCCGGGACCGGACGCGCGTCCCGTGGACCCGGATTACGAGAGCGGCAAGAAAGCGATCGAGGCGCAGAACTGGAAAACGGCCCTGGACAGCTTCGGCCGGGTCGCCTCGCGCGAGCCGAGCAACGCCGACGTGCAGAACTACCTCGGCTATGCCTGGCGCAAGTCGGGCAACCTCGAGCTTGCGTTCAAGCACTACAACGAGGCGCTGCGCCTCGACCCGAAGCACAAGGGAGCGCACGAATACATCGGCGAGGCCTATCTGATGGTCAACGACCTGCCGAAGGCCGAGGAGCACCTCGCGCTCCTGGACAAGCTCTGCTTTTTTTCCTGCGAGGAATACCGCGACCTGAAGAAGTCGATCGAGGAGTACAAGCAGCACGCCGTCAAGTAGCGGCCGGCGGGGGCCCGCAAAAACAAACGCCCGGGAGACCGGGCGTTTTTCTCGGCGCGAGCCGGGGAAATCCCCGGGGGCGGTTATTTCAGGTGTTTGCTGACGAGCTTGGTCATCTCGAACATCGTGACCTTGCCCCTGCCGCCGAAGACGGCCTTGAGGGCGTCGTCGGCATTGATCATGCGGCGGTTCTTGGTGTCCTGCAGCTTGTTTCGCTTGATGTAAGCCCAGAGTTTCTTGGTCACTTCGGTGCGCGGAATCGCCTTGGAGCCCACGACTTCGGCGAGCATGGAGCTGGGGGTCATGGGTTTCATGAACGCCGCATTGGGTTTTCTCTTCTTGGCCATCGTATATCTCTCCTCTTCTAATACGACCTGGTTTGGGTGACGCCGCACGGAGGTACGGGCAACGCGAGAGTGCGTCAATCAGAGGGAAATGTCAACCACCCCGCAGGCATTTTTTGGCTCGGAGGGAGCGGGCGCGCCCGCACGGGAAAGGCTCGCTTCGCTATAATCGACCGTTCCGTTTTCCCTGACAATTGCCTGTCACACGACGGCAGCCGCGTGGATACCGCCAAGAAAAACGTCGCCGTTCTCGCCACCTGCCAGGCGCTGCTTTTCACGAACAACTCCACGGCGATCGCGCTGAACGGCCTGGCCGGCTACGCGCTCGCGGCGAACAAGGCCCTGGCGACGCTCCCGGTCACGGCCTGGGTGATCGGCGGGGCGCTCTCCACGCTTCCGGCCTCGCTCCTGATGAAGCGCATCGGCCGGCGAGCCGGCTTTACCGTCGGAGCGCTGACCGGGATGGTGGGCGCTGCGGTCTGCGTGCTCGCCCTATACCTCGGGAATTTCTGGCTTTTCTGCTTCGGCACCATGATCTTCGGCGTCTATAACGCGGTTGCCCAGTACTACCGCTTTGCGGCGGCGGACGCCGTGGGCGCCGATTTCAAGGCGAAGGCGATCTCCCTGGTGCTCGCGGGGGGGCTGGTGGGGGGCATCGTCGGCCCCGAGGTGAGCAAGCTCACCGTCGATCTTCTCGCCACCCGCTACCTCGGCGCTTACCTGTCGCTGATCGGGTTTCTGGTGCTGGTGGTGCTCGTCGTGCGATTGATCGACATCCCGGTGCCGACGGCCGCCGAGCACGCCGATCCGGGCCGCCCGCTGGCGCGGATCATGGTGCAGCCGGTGTTCGTCGTCGCGGTCCTCGGGGCGGCGATCGGCTACGGCGTGATGAACCTGCTTATGACCGCCACGCCCCTTGCCATGGGAATCTGCGGACACCCGTATTCGGCGGCGGCGACGGTGATCGGCTGGCACGTGATCGGCATGTTCGGGCCGTCGTTTTTCACCGGGTCCCTCGTCAAGCGCTTCGGCGTGCTGCAGGTGATGCTCGCGGGCGCGCTGCTCCTCTACGCGTGCATCGGCATCGCGCTCTCGGGAATCAGCATCCCGCACTTCTGGCTCGCGCTGGTGCTGCTCGGCGTCGGCTGGAATTTCCTCTATATCGGAGGAACGACCCTCATCACCGAGGCCTGCACGCCGCCCGAGCGCGCCAAGACGCAAGGGGCGAACGACCTCATCATCTTCATCGTGATGGCGAGCTCCTCGTTCACCTCGGGCGTGCTGCTCGAGACGAACGGCTGGCAAACGCTCAACTATCTTGCGCTGCCTTTCATCACGGTGGCGGCCGCCGCCGTGTTCTGGCTCTTCGCCCGGCGCCGCGTCGCAGCAGCGGCGTAAAGTGGCGGACACCGACCGCGCAAGGCTCGATCCCCAGGCGCGCGCGGTGCTCGAAAGCGCGGCGCGCTCGGCCGCTCCAGCGCTCGATTCGCTCGGCGTCGCCGAGGCGCGCAGGCTCTATCGCGAAACGCGCCTGCAGCTCGCGCCGCCCCCCGTCGAGGTCGAGGAGACGCGCGATTTTTCCTTTCCGGGCCCGGCGGGCGAGATCAAAGCGCGCTGCTACCGGCCGCTCGGCCCGCAGGCCCGCGAAGCGCTGCCCGCGGTGGTGTACTTCCACGGAGGCGGCTGGACCTGCGGGGACCTCGACACCCACGACAGCGTCTGCCGCGGAATCGCCGCTCACGGCCGCTGCGCCGTCGTCGCCGTCGACTACCGCATGGGACCGGAGCACAAATTCCCCGCGGCGGTCGAGGATGCCGTCGCAGCGGTGCAGTGGGCGGGCAAGAACGCGGGCTCGCTCGCGATCGACGCTGCGCGCCTTGCCGTCGCGGGAGAAAGCGCGGGCGGCAACCTCGCCGCGGTGGCGGCGATCGCGCTGCGCGATTCGCAGCCCGGGCTCGCCATGCAGGTGCTCGTCTATCCGGTGACCGATCAGGCCGCCGACACCGATTCGCTCAGGCGCTTCGCGCAAGGCTACTCGCTCACGCGCGAGCTGCTGCGCTGGTATCAGGCGCAGTATCTTCGCGACGAGCGCGATCGCGCCGACTGGCGCGCCTCTCCCTTGCGCGCGCGCGAGCACTCGCGCCTGCCGGGCGCGTACGTCCTCACCGCCGGCTTCGATCCGCTGCTTGACGAGGGCCGCGCCTACGCCGAGCGCCTCGAGCAGGCCGGCGTCGCGGTGACCTACGAGTGCTTCGAGGGCCAGATCCACGGGTTTCTCCCCATGGGCGGCGCGATCGCCGCGGCCCATCACGCCCACTACCGCATCGGCCAGATGCTGCGCATGCGCTTCGGGACCTTTCCGGGCGTGCGCCCCTGAACGGCGTAGAATTGCGGGGTTCTTACGGTCGATCGCGTCCGCGCATGCAAGCTCCCGTCAAGAAGACTCCCGTCGAACGCAAGCGCGTGCGCGCCGCCTGCCCGCACGATTGCCCCGACACCTGCGCGATGCAGGTCACCGTCGAGAACGGCGTCGCGGTGAAAGTGGAGGGCGCCAAGGACCATCCGTTCACCGCCGGCGCGCTGTGCACCAAGGTGGCGAGGTACCTTGAGCGCACTTACAGCAAGGACCGCTTGCTCTTTCCGCTGCGGCGCGCCGGCGCAAAAGGCAAGGGCGAATTCAAGCGCGTCGGCTGGGACGAGGCGCTCGATACCATCGCAGCGAAATTCAGGGCGATCGCTGCCGAGGACCCGCAGGGCATCCTGCCCTACGACTACGCGGGCACCATGGGCTACGTGCAGTGGCACTCGATGGGCCGGCGCTTTTTCAACCGGCTCGGCGCATCGCGCCTGGACCGCACCATCTGCTCCTCCGCCGGCAAGGCGGGGATGAAGATCACCCTCGGCGGCTCCTTCGGCATGGATCCCGAGCGCTTCGACGAGGCGAAGCTTATCCTTATCTGGGGCTCGAACCCGATCGTCTCCAACCTGCACCTGTGGTCGCGCGTGCAGGAAGCCAAGCGCCGCGGAGCGAAGCTCATCGCGATCGATCCGTACCGGAGCCTCACCGCCGAGAAATGCCACGAGCACCTGGCGCCGCTCCCCGGCACCGACGCGGCGCTCGCGCTCGCGCTGATGCACGTCATCATCGGTGAGGACCTCTACGACCGCGACTATGTCGAGAAATACACGCTCGGATTCGAGCGGCTCCGAGAGCGCGTCAAGGAATACCCGCCTGAGAAAGTCGCGAAAATCACCGGGCTTCCCGCTGAGAAAATCGTCGCGCTCGCGCGTGAATACGCGGCGACGAGGCCCGCGGCGATCCGGCTCAATTACGGGCTGCAGCGCCACGCGGGCGGCGGCATGGCGGTGCGGAACATCCTGTGCCTCCCGGCGCTCACCGGAGACTGGCGCCATCCGGCGGGCGGAGCGGTGCTGAGCACGGGCGGGTTCTTCGGCATGAACCAGGCGAAGCTCGAGCGGCCGGATCTGCTAGGGAAGGCGAAGTACCCCGACCCCCGTACCATCAACATGGTGGCGATCGGCGATGCGCTCCTCGAGGCGAAGCCGCCCATCCGCGCGCTCTACGTGTACAACTCCAACCCGGTGGCGGTCGCGCCCGACTCGGGGAAGGTGATCAGGGGATTCTCGCGCGAGGACCTCTTCACCGTGGTGCACGAGCAGTTTCTCACCGACACCTGCGACTACGCGGATATCGTGCTGCCGGCGACGACGCAGCTCGAGCACTGGGACGTGCACACCGCCTACGGGCATCTCTACGTGATGGCGAACAGCCCCGCGATCGAGCCGCTGGGCGAGAGCCTGCCGAACAGCGAGGTGTTCCGGCGGCTGGCCGCGCGCATGGGCTTCACCGAGGAGTGCTTTCGCGATTCGGACGAGGACATCTGCCGGCAGGCGCTCGAATCGTCGAGCCCGCGCATGCGGGGCATCGAATGGGAATCGCTCAAGGAGAAGGGCTGGCAGCGGCTCGAAGTGCCCGAGCGCT
The DNA here is from genome assembly GCA_035637375.1 of Burkholderiales bacterium. Lineage (GTDB taxonomy): Bacteria > Pseudomonadota > Gammaproteobacteria > Burkholderiales > SG8-39 > VBDM01. The sequence continues at coordinate 7,396 of DASPXL010000082.1, read as the reverse complement.
TCGCGCCGTTCGCCGAAGGCAGCTTCGGCACGCCCTCGGGCAAGTGCGAGTTCTACAGCGAGACGGCGAAGGGCATGGGCATGGATCCGCTGCCGAGCTTCATCGCGCCGCGCGAGTCGGCGCAGTCGAACCCGGCGCTCGCGAAAAAATTTCCGCTCGCGATCATCTCGCCGCCCAACCGCCACTTTCTCAATTCGTCCTTTGCCAACCTGCCGTTCGCGATCGCCGAGGCCGGGGAGCCGAGCCTGGATATCCATCCGGCCGACGCCGGCACGCGGAGCATCAGGGACGGAGACACCGTGCGCATCTTCAACGACCGCGGCTCGTTCACGGCGAAGGCGCGGGTCGGCGACAAGGCCCGCGAGGGCGTGGTCGTGGCGCTCTCGGTGTGGTGGAAGAAGCTCAGCGCCGACCGCCGCAACGCGAACGAGGTCACCTCGCAATCGATCACCGACATCGGCGGAGGAGCGACGTTCTACGACTGCCTGGTCGAGGTGAAGAAAGATGCCGCAGGCTGACGACCGGGGAATCCTCTGGCGGCGATGGCAGACAACTCCAGAATCAAGCCGGGCACGAAGGACGCGCTGATCGTGGTGGACGTGCAGAACGACTTTTGCCCCGGCGGCAGGCTCGCGGTTCAGAAGGGCGACGAGGTCGTGCCGCTCGTCAACGCGCTCGCGCAGCGCTTCGCGAACGTGGTGCTGACGCAGGACTGGCATCCGCCGGGACACCAGTCGTTCGCGACTTCGCATCCCGGGCGGAAGCCCTTCGACTCGATCAAGCTTCCCTACGGCGAGCAGGTGCTGTGGCCCGATCACTGCGTGCAGGGAAGCGACGGCGCGGCGCTGCACAAGGATCTCTCGGTCCCGCAGGCGCAGCTTCTCATCCGCAAGGGCTACAACAAGGACGTCGACAGCTACTCCGCCTTCCTCGAGGCCGACCGCAAGACGCGCACGGGCCTCGAGGGCTATCTCGAGGAGCGCGGCATCAAGCGCGTGTTCGTGTGCGGCCTGGCGACCGATTTCTGCGTGGCCTGGACCGCGCTCGATGCGCGCAAGCTCGGCTTCGCCGCGGCGGTCATCGACGACGCCTGCCGCGCTATCGACAACCAGGGCTCGCTCGCCGCGGCCTGGGAGAAGATGAAAAAAGCGGGTGTGACGCGCGTGCGGTCCGGCGATTTCGCATGAGCGTTCCGGAATTCTGATCGGAGGATGTTTCCCATGGCTGAAATGACTACGCAAGCGCAATCCTTCGGCGGCCGGCGCGTCGCCCGGGCGATCGTGTGGCTGGGTCTCGCGCTCGGCGTCGCCTGCGTCGCGGCGGAGCTGCTGAGCGGACTCGGCTACCGCTTCGGCTGGTGGTCCTTCCGCGAGGGAATCGCCGTGATGAGAGTCGCGGGCTGGAGCGCGCTCGGCGCGTTCGCCGTTTCCTTGATCGGAGTCATCGCCGAAGGCGCCGCGCGCGACCGGCTCCGCGTCGGGTTCGTGGCGCTCGTGATCAGCGCGCTCGCGCTCGGCTTCCCCGCCTACTACTACTATCAGGTCCAGCACCTGCCGCGCATCCACGACATCAGCACCGACACGCAGAATCCGCCGGCCTTCGTCGCGGTGCTGCCGGCGCGCCAGGGCGCCGAGAACAAGACGGACTACAGCCCTCAGACCGCCGAGCAGCAGAAGGAGGGCTACCCCGACATCGCTCCCGCCCGGCTCGAGGTGCCGCCGCCCGCCGCGTTCGAGCGCGCGCTCGCCGCGGCGCGCGCCATGCGCTGGGACATCGTCGCAGCCGATCCCGCCCAAGGACGAATCGAAGCGACCGCCACGACGCTTCTGTTCGGTTTCAAGGACGACGTCGTGGTGCGCGTCGCGCCCGACGGAGCGGGGAGCCGCGTGGACGTAAGGTCGCTGTCGCGCGTGGGCCGCAGCGACTTCGGCACCAACGCGAAACGCGTGCGCGCTTATCTGAAGGCGCTTGCGCCGACTTGACCGGGCGGAGGAGCCCGCGCCAAGGTAGTATTCGTCCGATTCCTACCGGAGGAGACCCGCATGAAGAAACGCAACTTGACGACCGCCGCAGTCCTTGCCGCCGCCGCGCTCGGTACGGGCATCGGGGCGCTCAACGCCCAGCAGCCCGGCTTCACGCGCACGGTGCTGCAGGACCAGGACCTTACGGTGAATGGCCGTCATGCCGTGGTGGCCCGCGCCGAGTTCGTTCCCGGGGGCGTGGCGGGCAAGCACACCCATCCGGGCGAGGAGCTCGGCTACGTGGTGGAAGGCACCCTGCAGCTCCTGGTCGAGGGCAGGCCGCCGGTGACGCTGAAAAAAGGCGAGGTGTTCTTCGTTCCCGCCGGGGTGATCCACGACGGGAAGAACGTCGGCAAGGGCAAGGCGGTCGTCCTTGCGACCTACGTCGTCGAAAAAGGCAAACCCGTCGCCACAGCGGCCAAGTGACCTCCCGTACAGGCGCGTTTCGCGCCTTCGAGCACGCGGGCTGGCAGGGCGCCGCCCTCCGATACGACGACGCTTTCGGCAGCCTGACCCGCCAGGCGATCGATCCGCTGCTCGACGCGGCGCAAGCGCGCTCGGGGGCGCGCGTGCTCGACGTGGCGAGCGGACCGGGCTACGTGGCGGCGGCCGCGGCGGCCCGCGGCGCGCGCGTCACGGGGGTGGATTTTTCCCTCGCGATGGTGAGGCTCGCGCGCGCGCAGAATCCTGCAGTCAAGTTTCGCACGGGCAACGCCGAGGCGCTGCCGTTTCGGGACGGCTCTTTCGACGCCGTGGTGATGAATTTCGGCATGCTGCATCTTGCCCGGCCCGAGCACGCGGTGGGCGAGGCGCTGCGCGTCCTGCGTGCGGGCGGCCGCTACGCGTTCACGGTGTGGGCGAAGCCGGAAGAGGCGCTGGGCTTCGGGATCATCCTCGACGCGGTCCGCAGGCACGGCAACCCCGACGCGCCGCTGCCGCCGGGGCCGCCGTTCTTCCGGTTCAGCGACGCACGGGAAAGCGAGACGGTCCTGAAAGTCGCCGGCTTCCAGAAAGTGAGCGTGCAGAGAGTCCCGCAGGTCTGGCGGTTCAGCGACCCGGGGCTCCTGTTCGACGCGTTTCTCGCCGGAACGGTGAGAACCCAGGCGCTGCTGCACGCGCAATCCGCCCAGGCCCTGGAGGCGATCCGCGCGGCGGCCGCCAAGGCCGCGCAGGCGTTCCAGACGCAGGGCGCCGTAGAGATTCCCATGCACGCGGTCCTCGCCGCCGCGGCCAAGCCCGAAAAATGAAGCGCCTGCGCGACGCGCTCGCGGGCCACGGCGCGATCGAGATCGTCGAGGAGGACGGGGTGCGCGTGCTCCAGATCGGAGGCGACGCGATCCAGAGCGCGATGCGCCTGGACGCGCCCGACAGGATCGAGCTCGACTATGTCCACGCGATGATGGCTTTCCTGCTCTTCCGCCCGAAGCCGCGCGACGTTCTCATGGTGGGCCTCGGCGGGGGCTCGATGGCGCGTTTCATCCACCAGCGCATGCCGAATGTGCGGGTGAGCGCGGTGGAGATCGACCCTGGCGTCGTCACCGTCGCGCGCAAGTACTTTCACTTTCCCGAGGAGGATGAACGGCTCGAAATCCTGATCGGCGACGGGGCCGAGCTCGTGCCGCGGCGGCCCGCGGGCGCCGACGTGCTCGTGGTCGACGGATTCGTGGACGGCAGGCCGGCGGAGGGCCTGTGCACGCGGTCGTTCTACGACGGCGCGTTCGCGGCGTTGCGCGAACCCGGTGTGATGGTCGCCAACTTCATGGCCGACGACGGGAAGATCGAACGGCACCTCGACGGCATCGAGAAGAGCTTCGGCCGCAGTCCCACGCTGCTCCTCGCGCAGGAAGAGGACAACCTCATCGCTTTTGCGCACCGCGGCGGGCCGCTTCGCCTCGCCTGGTCCGAGCTTAAGGCCCGCGCGCGCGCGGCGAACGCGCTCTTCGGCCTGCCGCTCGAGGAATGCCTCCCGGCGCTGCGCCGGCGCAACCCGCACACAACGCGGTTTCTTACTCTATAGATGCCGTCTCCCGACGATCCCCCGCAGCATTCCGCCGCCGGGCCCGTGCAGACCCTCTCGCTCGGCGACGCCGTCGGGATCGTCGTCGGCCTCGTCATCGGCGCCGGCATTTTCAAGACGCCTTCCCTCGTCGCCGCCAACACCGGGGCCGAATGGGTCATGATCGCCGTGTGGGTTGCAGGCGGGGTCGTGTCGGTGATCGGAGCCCTTTGCTACGCCGAGCTTGCGACGGCCTATCCCCACGCCGGCGGCGACTACCATTTTGTGGGCCGCGCGTTCGGGAGGGAGCTCTCCTTTCTCTACGCCTGGGCGCGCATGACGGTGATCGCCGCGGGCTCGATCGCGCTGCTCGCATTCGTGTTCGGGGACTATTGCACGCGCCTCTTTCCGCTCGGCGAGCACTCCCCGGCGGTCTACGCCGCGCTGCTCGTGGCCGCGCTGACCGGGGTGAACATCGTCGGCATCCGCGCCGGCAAACGCACCCAGAACTGGCTCACCGTGTGCGAGGTGGGCGGGCTGGTGATCGTCGTGATCGCCGGATTGTTCCTTGCCCCGGCAACGGCGCCGGCGCAGGCGGCCGTCGCGGACAGGCCGTGGTACGCGGGCGTCGGTCTTTCCATGATTTTCGTGCTGCTCACCTACGGCGGGTGGAACGAGGCGGCCTATGTCTCGGCGGAAGTCAAGGACCGCAATCGCAACATCATCCGCTCGCTGCTCCTCTCGCTCGGCGTCGTCACCGTGCTCTACGTGCTCGTCAACATCGCGTATCTGCGGGGTCTCGGCATGGCCGCGATGGGCAAGTCGGACGTCGTCGCGGCCGACCTCCTCGCGCGCGTCTGGGGCGAAAACGGCGCGAGGCTGATCAGCCTGATCATCGCGGTCTCCACGCTCACTTCCGTCAACGCGACCATCATCGTCGGCGCGCGCTCGAACTTTGCGCTCGGACAGGAATGGCCGCTTTTCTCCTTTCTCGCCCGCTGGGACGGCGCGAGCGGCGCCCCGCGCAACTCCTATGTTTTCCAGGCCGCGATCGCACTCGGCCTGATTCTGCTCGGCGCGCTCACGCGCAGGAACTTCGAGACCATGGTGGATTACACCGCCCCCGTTTTCTGGGCGTTTTTCCTGCTGGTCGGGCTTTCCCTGTTCGTGCTGCGCACCCACGAGCCCGAGAGGGAGCGGCCGTTTCGCGTGCCGTTTTTCCCGGTGACGCCCCTTGTATTCGTCCTCTCCTGTTTTTATCTGCTCTATTCGAGCCTCGCCTACACGGGCGTGGGGGCGCTCGTCGGCGTCGGCGTGCTGGCGACGGGAGCCGTCGTCATGCTGTTTGGGCGGCAGGGGGCCCGTGCGTAAGCTGGAATCGCGCACGATCGTCCTCGCGGCGGCGCTGATCTCCGCTTGCGCCGCGCTCGAGCTGGGCGGAGACACTTCGCTCACCGACGGCGTGGCCCCGGTCTTCGAGCCCGAGGTGCCGTACTTTCCGAGCACCGACGAGGCGGTGGAAGGGATGCTCAAGCTCGCGGGAACGGGCCCGGGCGACGTGGTGTACGACCTCGGCTGCGGCGACGGGCGCATCGTGATCGCGGCGGCGAAGGACTTCGGCGCGCGCGGCGTCGGCGTCGAGATCGACCCGGTCCCATTGCGCATGGCGGTCTACCGCGCGAGGCGAGCGGGCGTCGAGGACCGCGTGCGCTTCGTGCGCGGCGATCTCTTCGAGGCGGACATCCGCGAAGCGACCGTGGTGACGCTGTTCCTCCTCGAGACGCTCAACCGCCGCCTGCTGCCGAAGCTCTTGAGAGAGCTCAAGCCCGGCACGCGCATCGTCGCCCACCGCTACGGCTTCGGCGACGACTGGCCGCCGGAGAAGACCGTCCAGGCGGGAGCGAGCACGCTCTATCTGTGGACGGTGCCCAAGCGCTGAGACCCGCCGTCGTTCGGACGCGAGAGGTGCGCTACGAGTTTGCGGACTCCTTCACCAAGCCCGCCATCGCTGCGGCATCGGCATCGTCGATTTCACCCAGTCCTCTCACGACCCCGTCGCGGTCCGCCGGAGGCCGGTTCTGGCTCGCCTTCCACTTGCCGAGGAGCCTGGCGACCGGAACCTCGATCCCGACGATGGCGCCGAGCATCTTCTCGATATAGTCGCCGGGGGCATCGGTTATTTTCCAAGGCTGCGGCCTCGCGGCCTCGTGCCGGTTCGTGAGCCGTTCCACCAGCCCCCGCAGCCACGCGCGGTCTTCGACGACGCGCAAAGGGCCGTAGGCGTGGACGACGATGTAGTTGTAGGTCGGCACGACCTTTCCGGTTTCCCTCTTGGTCGGATACCACGAGGGAGTGATGTAAGCCTTGGGTCCCTGGAAGACGAGGAGCGCCTGGACGTCTTTGGAGAAGTCGCGCCACACGGGATTGTCGCGGGCCACGTGGCCGCGCAGAGTCCCGAACGGAGCCGGCGTCGGCTCGATCTCGAAAGGGATATGGTTTGCGTTCAGCCCTTCCGAGCCGAGCGTCACCAGGACCGCAAGCGAATGCTCGCGGATCAGCTGGTGAAGGACTTCGACGCGTGTTTCTTCGAAATGCGACGGCAGGTACATGATGGGTGCTCCACGAAACGCGATGAAGGCGGCTGCCCGCCCTATTCCTTCACTTCCCACTGGGGATTCCAGGCGATCTCCCAGAGATGCCCGTCCGGGTCCTGGAAATATCCGGAGTATCCTCCCCAAAACCGGTCGTGCGCGGGGTCGGTGATTTTCGCTCCCGCCTTTTGCGCCTGTTTCATCGTTGCATCGACTTCCTGTCTGGATTTTACGATGTGGCCGATGGAGAATTGTGCGGGACTCGGCGCGCCGACGGATACTTTTGCGTCCTTGGCCAGCGCGGCCTTTGGATACAGCGCCAGAATGAGATCGTCGTTCATGGTGAAGAAGACCACGGCGCCGTCCTCGAATTCCGTGCCGATGATCCCTTGCGTCGGCAAACCCATTCCGTCGCGATAAAAACGCAGGGATCTGTCCAGATCGCCGACCCCCAATGTGATGATTTTGATCCGCGGTCTCACATCCTCACCCGGTTGCTTGTCGCCGACGGCGCGGTTATCCTGTGCTATCGCGCAGCCTCGAATAGTTCGACAACATTGCCATCCGGATCCTCCAGCAAGATCTGCTTGCCGCCGGGCCCTACGACGACATCGTTGCGGAAACGTAGGCCGGCCCGCTTCATTTCTGCCACGCGTGACACAAGATCCTCCATCTCGACGACGAAGCGATTCCATCCGCCAGGCTCGGGACGTCTCCCGTCAGGCATGGGCCGAGCCGCGGAACTCTGTGGCCCGGCGAGCCAAAGAGTCAAGTCGTTGTTGGAGACG
>DASPXL010000081.1:0-7945 GCA_035637375.1 Burkholderiales bacterium | reverse complement strand
GGATTTCAGGGCTTCGACCTCGCGACGCCGAACATCAGGTCGTCCCCCGCGAGCGCCGCAAAGTCGACATCGGCGCACAGCACCTTCTGCGATCCATCGGGCGCTTCAAAGGCGAAAGTGAGGGTGACGCAGAGCTTGGGTCCGGCGACCGACAGATAGGGCCGCGTGATCTGGACCTTTCCCGGAGCTTCGATCGCGCTGCGGAAGTAGGACTTGGTCTGCCAGTCGGCGCCCTCGGTCGGGTGCACCGGCTCGAAGCGCCGGTCGTGGGCGCGCGCGTTGCGCTCGGCCTCCACGTCTGCCCCGATCTGCAACCCGTCCGCGCCGATCAGGTAGCAGCGGTGCGTGCAAGGCAGCTTGAGCAGCACCGGCACGGCCTGCGGAAATCCGGCCCCGAGGGACAGGTCCTGGACCGCATTCTTGAGCGCCGCCAGGTAGGGCTGGAGCCGGGCGTGCTGCCGATTCTGGAATTCGGCGTTGTCCGCGCGGTGACCCGCGATCAGCCGCGCGAACAAGTCGTAGCACGCGTTTTCCGAAGGCAGCTCGGGGCTCGACGGCGAGAAATAGTCGCCCTGCATCAGATCGGCGTCGGCATCGGTCGCGCAAAGCGCCTCGGCCTCGGTCTCGATGCCCTCCACGCATACGATCGCTCCCGCTTCGTGGAGCAGCGAGACGATCCCGGTGAACATGCGCCGCGCGAGCGGCTCCACCGTCACCCGGCGCGTCATCTCGCGGTCGATCTTCACGACGTCCGGCTTGAGCCTCCAGATGCGGTCGAAATTCGAGTAGCCCGCGCCGAAATCGTCGATCACGATGAGGCAGCCGAGCTCGCGGTAGTGCTCGATCGCGGCGGCGAGGCGCTTCTCGTCCTCGAACGGCATCTCGATCAGCTCCACCCCCACCCGGTGCGCCGGAAGGCCGCTCGAGCGCAGCATCTGAGAGAAGAAGGGGCCGGACTTGACGCCTTCCGCGGCGACGTGCGGATCGACGTTGAGAAACAGCCAGCTGCGCGCGTTTCCGAACCGCTGGAAGTTGCGGACATGGAGGGTTCTGCACTGGCGGTCGAGGCGCACCCGCTCCTTGCCCTGCGGCGCCTTGCTGAACAATTCGCCGGGAGCGACTTGCCTTCCGCTTGCGTCCGTCGCCCGGATCAAGCCTTCGTATCCGACGGGACGGCGATGGGCGAGGCTGTAGATCGGCTGGAAATGGCTCGACAGGCCAAACTCGTGGCGCTCGCCGCGTTCGCCTTCCACGCAGTATTCTTCAGCACGCGGCGGAGCATGATCCCCCGTGTTCACGGCGCGGAAAAATCATCCATGTCACCGGCGTCGCGCGCCGCTTGCGCGAGCCCGAGCGCCAAGCCGTCTCCCGCGAGGGCGCCGAAGTCGAGGTCTGCGCACAGCACGTGATACGACCCGTTCAGGGAAAGGGCGTAAGACAAGGTGACGCAGACCTTCGGGCCGGCGGCCGACAGATAGGGCCGCGTGATCTGGACCTTCCCCGGCGCCTCGATCGCGCGGCGAAAGAAGGGCTTGGTCTGCCAATTGGTGCCCGTCGCCGGCCGCATCGGCTTCAGGCGCCGGTCGCGCGCGCCGACATTGCGCCCGGCTTCCGCGCACGCGCCGATCTGCGAACCGTCGGCCGCAACCAGGTAGCAGCGCTCGGTGCAATCGAGCTCGAGCAGCGCCCGCACCGCCTGGGAGCGGTCCACGCCGCCCGACAGCGCCAGCACGGCGTCCGCGAGAGCCGCGATGTAAGGCCGCAGCCGGGTGCGCCGCTGCTCGTTGAATTCGGCGGTCTCGGCGCGGAAGCCCTTCAACAGCCGCGCAAACAGATCGTCGCAGGCGTTCTCCGCCGGCGGCTTCTCCGCCGGCCGGACGAAGTAGTTGCCTTGCATCAGGTCGGCGTCGGCGTCGGTCGCGCAAAGCGCCTCGGCTTCGTTCTCGATCCCCTCGACGCAGACGAGCGCGCCCGCTTCGTGAAGCACCGCGACGATCCCGGTAAACATGCGCCGCGCGAGCGGCTCCACCGTCACCCGGCGCGTCATCTCTCGGTCGATTTTCACGACGTCCGGCTTGAGCCTCCAGATGCGGTCGAAGTTCGAGTAGCCCGCGCCGAAATCGTCGATCACGATGAGGCAGCCGATCTCGCGGTAGTGCTCGACCGCGGCGGGAAGGCGCCTCTCGTCCTCGAACGGCGTTTCGATCAGCTCCACCGCCACCCGGTGCGGCGCGAGGCCGTTTTCCTCCAGCATCTGCGCAAACGAACCGAACTGTTGGCCCTGGACTGCGATGAACGGATCGACGTTGAGAAAAAGCCAGCCGTCCCCGACGCCCAGGCGCTGGAAGTTCCCGACATGAAGGGCTCTGCATTGGCGGTCCAGCTGCATGCGCGCCACCCCCGCCGGAGCCTTCGCGAGAAGCTCGGTCGCCAGATAGGCCTTTCCGCTCGGGTCGGTTCCGCGGATCAGGCCCTCGTAGCCCACGGGCCGGCGATGGGCAAAACTGAAAATCGGCTGGAAATGGCTGGACAGGCGGAATTCAGAGCGCGTGCCGCCCACTCCCTCGACGAAGAAAGTGTCGGGATGCGACGCAGCCAGATCCCTCGCCGTCACTCACGTCTCCAAGTAGGCTCGCGTATCTCAGCGCCGATCGCAGAAGTGCAAGGAGCACGCCACGCGCAGGCGCCTTGCGCCGGGCGAGCCCCGTCAAATTACCACGGGCCGCCGCCGACCGGTGCGTTCCCGAGCGCGCCCGCGCCGCTCAATCGCATCGCGGCGGCGCGGGCTCCGCCGCGGCGCCGCCTCGCGCCGCGGGCAGGCTGCTCGTGACCTGATCCCGGACATCGCGCGACAGGAACAGCGCGGGATCGACCCGCGCGTTGTTGAGGCTCACCGACCAATGCAGGTGCGGGCCGGTGACGCGGCCGGTGCTGCCGACCGCGCCTATTGTCTCGCCGCGCGCGACGCGGGCGCCCTTGGCGACGTCGATGCGGCTCAGGTGGTTGTACATGGTGACGAGCCCCTGGCCGTGGTCGAGGAGCACCGTGAGCCCGTTAAAGAAATAATCGCCGGTCTCGATCACGGTGCCCGCCGCCGGCGCGGCGATCGGGGTCCCCGGGGGCGCGGCGATGTCCACGCCGCTGTGAGGCTGCCGCGGCTCGTTGTTGAAGAAGCGTCTGACCCCGAAACTGCCGGAGACGCGCCCCGCCGACGGCAAGCCGAGGTCGAAGCCGTCGAGCGCGGAATCGCTGAAGGTCGAAAACGCCCGGCCGATCGATTCCTGATCCCGCGCGATCCGCAGCCGGTCCGCGGGCCCGGGCTCGACCTGGCGGCGGTCGGCGAGCGTCACGTGCTGCGCCTCGTAATCGTGCGGCCTGACGTCGAAGCGGACCGTGTGCGCGCTCTTCTCGCCCTCGAGCACCGAAAGCTCGTGAGCCCCCGGCTTGAGCGCGAGCGGGAGGCCGACGACGGCATGCCAGGCATCGCCCACGCGCGCGACCCGCACGCGCTGGCCGTCGAAGACGACCCGCGGAGCCGGGTCGGGCGCACGGCCCACGCAGACGACCGCGACCCCGCCCGGCACCGGCGCCGCGAGCGGCAAACCGTTCTCCTCGGCCCGCGCCGCTGCGGCAAGCGCGAAGCCCGATGCGATCGAGGCGAGAATGTACAGGTAAGGCATGCGCTCCGATTCTAACCGGCGGTGACGTCCTCTTGCACCGGAATTCGTTATTATGCCTGCGCGCCCCGCGTCCAGGCGCGAGTCCGCGCCAAGCCTGCGCGTGCGGAAAAGGTCCGGTTATTCTTGCCCGAGTGTGGAAAATGAACGCTCCCGGAGCGCGGCGGCGAACCGGCTCGTTATGCCGGGAGCAGAATTGCGGCTCCCGGCCCCGCCTGTCCGCCCCGGCGTGGGGCCCGCAAATCTACGGGCGGTCCGCCGTCCCGAGGAGGAATCCATGACCGGCCAGGGCAGTCCCGCGAGCAGCTCCTACAACGCGGCGGTCGCGCTGGAGTTCTTCCGCTCCGCGGGCAAGCCGAAGACCTTCGCCAAGGGCAGGAAAATCTTCGCCGAGAACCAGAGAGGCTTTCCGTTCCTGCTCATGCCGAACCGGATGTACCTGCTCCTGGACGGCGAAGTCGCCGTTTTCGCCAAGAACACGCCCATCGGCACGGTGCGGCCCGGCCAGATCTTCGGCGAGATGGCCTCGATCGACCAGGGACCGCGCAGCGCGACGGCAGTCGCGAAATCGGCGTGCCGCGTCATCGCCCTCGACCGCCGCCAGCTCCAGAGGGCGCTCGGGAAACGGCCCGAGTTCGCGCTCATGCTGATGAGCGTCATGATCGGGCGCCTGCGCGAATCCATCGCCCGGCTCGGCGCTTCCGAAACGCCCCTGCGCGGCACGAGGCGGAGGGAATCCGCGCCGCTGCGCAAGGACCTGGTCGGTGACCTCGCCCGCCTGGTGGGGCCCGGTGCGCGCTTCAGCTACGAGGCGGGAAAAACGATCCTGACCGAAGGCCGCGCCGGGGTGCTGATGTACGTGGTCCTCCGGGGCCGCGTCGCGATCCGCGTCGGCGGCAGCCTCGTGGAGGCCGTGGGCCCGGGCAGCGTGTTCGGCGAGATGGCGCTGGTCGACCGCAGCCCGCGCCTCGCGAGCGCGGTCGCGGAAAGCGACTGCGAGCTGCTCGCGATCAACCGCAACGTGTTCCTCGAGCTGGTGAAGCACAGCCGGCGCTTCGCCGCGTCGCTCCTCAGCGCCGTGAGCGAGCGGGCGCGGTTCATGGCTTCCCGCTGAGCCGGCGGTTCTAGCCGCTTCGGTATTTTTCCTTCGCCCCGCGGGCGAGCGCCATGCCGTGCCCGGGGCGATCGGGGATCCGGAAATGGCCGTCCTTGCACGCCGGCATCTCCTCGAACAGATCGGGCGGGGTCCAGTCGATGAACTCCACCAGGAACCCGTTCGAGAGCGCGCCGACCGCGTGCAGCGAGAGCTCGTGCACGACGTGCGGCGCGACCGCGACCTGGTGCGCGCCGGCGAGACGGCCGATGCGCAGCGTCTCCGAAAAGCCGTTGGCGCGGCACACGTCGGGCATGAGATACCGGGCCGCGCGGCGCTCGATCAGCTCGCGGAACTCGAACCGGGTGTAGTTGTTCTCGCCCGTGGCGACGGGTATCCTGATCGCGCGCGCGACTTCGGCGCAGGCGGCGATGTCGTCGGCGAGCACCGGCTCCTCGTACCAGACGAGATCGAAGTCTTCGAGCGAGCGCGCCTGCCGGATGTTCGCGAGGACATCCAGGCGCTGGTTCACGTCCACCATCATGCGCACGCCTTCGCCCAGCGCGCGGCGCACGGCCTCGACGCGCTTCCTGTTCTCGCGCGGGTCGGGGTGATGGATCTTCATCTTGTAGTGCTTGCAGCCCTGCGCCGCGTACTTTTCCGCCTCGGCAATCAGCTCGCGCTCGCTGTATTTCGACCAGCCGCCGCTGCCGTACGCGGGGATGCGGTCGGTCACCGCGCCCCAGAGCTTGTATAGGGGCAGCCCCGCCGCTTTGCCCGCGATGTCCCACAGGCCGATGTCGAGCGCGGAAAGGGCATAAGCGGCGACGCCCTGTTTCTTGATGCCCATGTCGGCGCGGAACATGCGCTCCCAGAGGCGCTCGACGAAAAGCGGGTCCTCGCCGATGAGGACGGGCGCGAGGCGCGATTCGAGATAGGCGTGGACGCTCTCAGCCCCGCCGCCGCCGAAAACGAGGCTGTAGCCCAGGCCTTTCACCCCCTCGTCGGTGGAAATTTCCGCCACGACGAGCTTTTGCTGCGCGTAGTTGAGCGCCATCGGCTTCGGCGTCGGGACGGTGAGGACGAAGCTGTCGATCCCGGTGATCTTCATTGCGATGCGATCCTAGCAGACCGCCGGCAACGCGGTGCGCCCGCGCGTATGATGGCGCGAGCCGCACCCGCAAGGCCGTCAACCCAAGGAGGAATCGCCATGAAGACCAAGAAATCGTTCCGCATTTCCGCCGCCTTTGCCGCGCTCGCGTTGGGCGCGCTCGCCCTCGCCGCCGCGCCCGCTCGCGCGCAAAGCGGCAATCACCTGGAGACGATCCACCATCCCGACTACGACAAGAGCGTGTTCATGCCGTTTGCGCCCGCGATCAAGATCAAGAGCGGCAAGATCCTCTGGCTCGCGGGCGGAACGGCTCTTCCCGTGTATCACGACCATCCGCACAAGCGCGAGCAGATCTTGAAATACCTCACCAACGACCTCGAGGCGCAGACGCGCCAGGCGATGGACGGCATCATGCAGACGCTGAAGGCGGCGGGCGCATCGCCCAAGGACGTGGTGCACGTGTTCATCTTCCGCGCGCGCCCCCGCATGGGCGACATCGGCAAGGCGAGCGCGGTGGTGAACTCCTACTTTGCGCCCCACAACCACAAGCCGACCACGACCAACCTCGCGGTGCTGGAGCTCGGCGAGCCCGAGCAGCTCATCGAAATCCAGGTCGTCGCCGTGGTAGATTGAGAGACGGAAACAAGAACGGCCGAGGACGGTCCTCGGCTGTTTTTTTTTTTGCTTAATGTTTCCCATGCCCGATTCGCCGCGCCGCATCATCCACATCGACATGGACGCGTTCTACACGTCGGTGGAGCAGCGCGACGATCCGAAGCTCCGCGGCAAGCCGGTCGCGGTCGGCGGCCCGGCCGCCTCGCGCGGCGTGGTGGCCGCGGCGAGCTACGAGGCGCGCGTCTTCGGCGTGCGCTCGGCGATGCCGATGGCCCGCGCGGTGCGCCTGTGCCCCGATCTCGTCGTCGTGCCGCCCGATTTTGCGCGCTACCGCGCGGTCTCGCAGCAGGTGATGGCGATCCTGCGCTCCTCGACGCCGCTCGTCGAGCCGCTCTCGCTCGACGAGGCCTACCTCGATGTCACCGACAATCTCTGGGGCGAGCCGCTCGCGACCAAGGTGGCGAAGACGCTCAAAGCGCGCATCCGCGCGGAGCTCGAGCTCACCGCCTCCGCCGGCGTCGCGCCCAACAAGTTCCTCGCCAAGATCGCCTCCGGCTGGAAGAAGCCCGACGGCCTCACCGTGATCGCACCCGAGAGAGTCGAGGAGTTCCTCCGTGAGCTGCCCGTCGAGGCGCTATGGGGCGTGGGGCCCGTCACCGCGAAAAAGCTCCGCGCGATCGGCATCGAGCGGCTGCTCGACGTGCGCGCGGCGGACGATGAGCGGCTGCGCCGCGCAGTGGGAAGCCTGGCTGGCTGGCTCAAGAGCCTCTCGCGCGGCGAGGACCCGCGGCCGGTGGAGCCCGACCGGCCGTGGAAATCGCTCTCGGGCGAAACCACCTACGAGAAAGATCTCGATGATCCTGAGCAAATCCGCGCCGAGATCGAGCGGCTCGCACGCCGCACCGCGGCGTCGCTCGAGCGCAGGAGCCTGCGCGCGCGCACCGTGACCATCAAGGTGCGCTTCGCGGACTTCTCCACCGTCACGCGCAGCCACACCGCCAGTGCGCCCACGCGCGACCCCGCCGAGATCGCCGCGCGCGCCCTGGCGCTGCTCAAGCGCACCGACGCCGCGCGCCGGCCGGTGCGCCTGCTCGGCGTGGGGGCGCATGGGCTGATCGATGAGAGCGAGATCGTTCCTACCCCGGATTCGCTGCCGCTTTGACGCGGAGCGCGCGCTATCTCGCTGCTGACTCCCCGCCCTACTTGGGCATCGGCGCCTTCACCGCGGCATAGAGATCGGCGAGCGGCGCGACGCGTCCGTGCAAGGGCAGGATCTTGTCGACGGGAAGCTTCAGGCGCCCGAGGTTTGCGACCAGGCTCAGATGGTTCGGGTTCGCCTGCGCGGGCGGCGGCGAGTTCGGCGGGCCGGGCGTGAACGCGTCCGCTTCGATCAAGAGCTTCTCTTTCGGCAGGTACGCCATGAGGAAGCCGGCGTTGTGGTCGCTCGCG
>DASPXL010000080.1:0-1773 GCA_035637375.1 Burkholderiales bacterium | reverse complement strand
CGGCTTCGCCGGGTCGGAGAGGTCGTAGACCTGGGTCATGCGCCGCACGCGCCAGCCTTCGATTCCGGAGACGAGGTAGGCGATGCCCGAGTCGCATTCCCACCAGCTCTTGTGAGTGCCCTTCAGGCCCTTGACGATCGTGGTGAGCAAGCCCGGCTTGGCCGGATCGGTCACGTCCCAGATTTCGTGCGCTTGGTTGCCGAAGGTGCGCAGCAGATACACCTTGCTCTTGTCGGCGCGCGGCAGCGTCGCGCCGTCGCACACGCGCACCATCTGCGCGCCGCCCGCTTCCGCCAATCCCGGCTCCCCGGGAATGTGAGCGAGGTAGCTGGGTTTTTGGGGATCGGTGACATCGACGATGGAGGTGCCGTTGTGCTCCTTGTTTCCCGTGAGCGCGTTCAATACGTTGTCGCCGTGATGGCCGATGTAGGCGATCCAGCGGTTCCCCTGCTTGTGGATCACGGGCTGGTAGGCCGTGCGTCCCTGCAGATCGTGGTAGCCGACGAGCTCCATGTCGCGCTTCTCGGCTTTGTTCTGCGCCATGGCCTGGCCGATGAGCGCAACGCCGAGCGCCGCGAGGCCGGCGACGTATTTCGAGCAACGATTCGACATGATCCTATCCTCCAGTGGTTTTCCAGACGTCTTATTCATCTCTTTCGTGAAGAGTGGCCCGCCCTGCGCTTGCGCGCAGGGCCGGTCTTGCGCGCGGACCTTGCCGGCACGTAGCCGATCGCCTCGACTTCGAGCGCGCAGTCCATGGGCGTACGCCCCGCCTGGATGCGCGTTCTCGCGGGCAGCGTTTCCCGGCTTGTGAAGTAGGTCCGATAGATGCGGTCGAACTCCTCGGCGTCGCGCTGATCCCGCAGCCACACGATCACCTTCAGCAGGCAATCCATGTTCGAGCCCGCCGCCTCGGCGAGCTTCTTCATGTTGTCCATCACGAGGCGCACCTGCTGCTCGAAGGGCGGATTGGGAAACGGCGGTATCGGCAGGCCCTTCTCGCGCGCCTCGCGCACCGCGTTCGAGAACGCCTCGTCGAACGGGGGCAGGCCCGAGATGAAAATCAGGTCGCCGTGGCGAACGCACAGATTGAACGGCGCGTTGGTGATCGGCAGGCCGGCGTCGTAATTCTGCTTTTCCATCGTCTTCTCCCTTGCGCCGAATGGTATGACGCCTCCGGCGCGCGCGCAACGCCGATCCACGCTCGCCGTCGCGCCGCAAGCCCGCTCCGAGTGCCGGAACGCGGCTTCACCACAAGCGCGCCGCCCCGCGCACCCCGCTCGCGTCGCCGTAGGCCGCCCTCGCCAACTGCGTCACGACCGTGTCGGAATAGATGTGGCGGCCCCAGCGCGCCGGCACGTTGCGGTACAGGCGCGCCGCGTTCGACAGCCCGCCGCCGAGCACGATGATCTCGGGGTCGAGCAGATTGATGACGCCCGCCAGGGCGCGCGCGAGCCGCTCCTCGTAACGCTCGAGCGTCGCGGCGCAGCCGCGATCGCCCGAGTCGGCGCGCGCGACGATATCGGCCGGCTCGCGCGGCTCTCCGGTCGCGAGCCGGTGATCACGCGCGAGCCCCGGACCGGAAAGGAAAGCTTCGATGCATCCGTCGCGGCCGCAGCCGCAGCGGGGACCCGGCAACTCACCCGGCGCCGGCCGGGGAAGCGCGTTGTGCCCCCATTCGCCGCCGATCGAGTTGGCGCCTTCGATCGCCCGGCCGTTCACGACGACTCCGCCGCCGACCCCGGTGCCGAGGATCGCGCCGAACACGACCCG
>DASPXL010000079.1:0-7068 GCA_035637375.1 Burkholderiales bacterium | reverse complement strand
GTGCGCTTCCACAGCCGACCGGAACTCGTCGGCATGTGGAGCGAAGGGATCATCGCGCTCGACCTTGCCGGCGCGATCACAGCGGCGGACCGCAACGCCCTCTTTCAGCTCGGCTGCAAGAGCGCGCGCGACCTCGTCAATGCGCCGCTCGAGCGCGTGTTCAACATCTCGCTGCCTGCTTTGATCCAGCGCAGCCACAAGCAATCGTTTCACCCGCTGCCGATCTACGAGGCGCGTAACGGCGGTCGCTTTTTCGCCGTCGCGTATGGGCCCGAGTCCAAGCGGCGGGGCGCTGGCGTGACGCAGGTTGCGTTGCGCGAAGAGCCTTCGACCCCGACCGCGAGCCGCAGCGCTTTCGATGAACTGGACTTCGGCGACCCGTTGATGGCGCGCAATATCGAAGCGGCGAAACGGGTCCTATCACGCGACATCCCGATTCTGCTGCTCGGCGAAACGGGAACCGGCAAGGAGCTTTTCGCGCGCGCGTTGCACGCCGCAAGCGGGCGCCCCGACAAGCCTTTCGTCGCAGTCAATTGCGCGTCGATGCCCGAAGCTGAGATTCAGAACGAGCTGTTCGGGTCTCGTCCAGGGGGGATCGCCGCCGCAACCCGTGAGGGTCAGCCCGGGAAAATCGTACAGGCCAACGGCGGCACGTTGTTCTTGGACGAGATCGGCGACTTGCCGTATGCGCTCCAGGCTCGACTGCTGCACGTATTGGAGGAGCGCGAGGTGATCGCGCCGGGTGCCGAAGCGCCGATCAAGGTCGACATCCGACTGGTGAGCGCGACGCACTGCAAGCTGGAGGAGAAAATCCGACGCGGCGAGTTTCGCGAGGATCTCTTCTATCGGCTGCAGGGCCTCATGCTGGCGCTGCCGCGGCTCGCCGATCGAACGGACAAGCGCGCGCTTATCCGACATATCTTCGCCCAAGAAGCGGCCGCTGCGCCGAAGGCGTCGCTCAGCGAGGATCTGATCGACGCGCTCTGCACCGATCAATGGCCGGGCAACATCCGCCAATTGCGCAACGTGCTGCGCGCGATGATTGCGCTCCGCACGAGCGATTTGCTCGACCTAGCCGATCTGCCTTCCGACTACGGTCTGCGCCTGCGGCCCGCGCAGCCGGCGGCACCCGCGCCCGAGATGGACTCGCTCAATCCGCTCCGAAGAGCAGAGCGCGAGGCGTTGCTCCGGGAGCTGGATCTTGAGCACGGTAACATCAGCCACGTCGCGCGCAAGCTCGGCGTCGGCCGCAACACGCTCTACCGGAAAATGCATCGGCTGCACATCAAGTGGCCGGTCAGGAAGCCGCTGCACTGAGCACATCCCGCGGCAAGCGTTCAATAATTGACGCACCGTCCGATTCCCGTCGAATTCAGGAGGAGTGAACCATGGATGTTCGCGCAGCCGTCGCCCATAAAGCGGGCGCACCACTCACCATCGAAACCGTGCAGTTGCAGGGGCCCAAGGCCGGCGAAGTGCTGGTCGAGATCAAGGCGACCGGCATCTGCCATACCGATGAATTCACGCGCTCGGGCTCCGACCCCGAGGGCCTGTTCCCGGCGATTCTCGGCCATGAGGGCGCGGGCGTGGTGGTCGACGCGGGCCCGGGAGTCGCCAGCGTGAAAAAAGGCGATCACGTCATTCCGCTCTATACCCCCGAATGCCGGCAGTGCGAATACTGCCTGAGCGGCAAGACCAATCTGTGCCAGGCGATACGCGTCACGCAGGGGCAAGGCGTGATGCCCGACGGCAGCAGCCGGTTTTCGCTGGGCGGCAAGAAACTCTTCCACTACATGGGCACCTCGACTTTCGCCAACTACACCGTGGTGCCCGAAATCGCGCTCGCGAAGATCCGCGAGGACGCGCCGTTCGACAAGGTGTGCTACATCGGCTGCGGCGTGACCACCGGTATCGGCGCGGTGATCAACACCGCCAAGGTCGAGCCGGGCGCGAACGTCGTGGTATTCGGTCTCGGGGGCATCGGGCTCAACGTGGTCCAGGGCGCGCGGCTGGCCGGCGCCAACATGATCGTCGGCGTGGATACCAATCCGGCGCGCAAGGCGCTCGCCGAGAAGTTCGGGATCACGCATTTCGTCAATCCGAAAGAAGCCGGCAGCGAGCTGGTCGCGCACCTGGTGAACCTGACCAAGGGCGGCGCCGACTACAGCTTCGAGTGCATCGGCAACGTCGACGTGATGCGCCAGGCGCTCGAGTGCTGCCACAAGGGCTGGGGCGTGTCGGTGATCATCGGCGTCGCGGGCGCGGGCCAGGAGATCAAGACGCGCCCGTTCCAGCTCGTCACCGGCCGCGTATGGAAAGGCACCGCGTTCGGCGGCGCCAAGGGCCGGCGCGACGTGCCCAAGATCGTCGACTGGTACATGGAGGGCAAGATCAACATCGACGACCTGATCACACACAAGTTGAAGCTCGCCGACATCAACCAGGGCTTCGACCTGATGCACGAGGGCAAATCCATACGCTCGGTCGTGGTCTACTAGAGGCCGGGGCGGACGCAGGTTCGCGCGGCTCGAAGATGGCGATCACGAGCGTTTCCCGCAATAAATGCTTCGGTGGCGTCCAGGGCGTCTACAGCCACGAGTCGCGTGAAACCGGGTGCGTCATGCGCTTCGGCGTATTTCTTCCGCCGCAGGCGGAAAAACGCGTAACGCCCGTGCTCTACTGGCTTTCCGGCCTCACCTGCACGGAAGAGAATTTCATCGTCAAGGCGGGCGCGCAACGCGTGGCCGCGGAGCTCGGGCTGGCCATCGTCGTGCCCGATACCAGCCCGCGCGGACTGAAAATTCCCGGCGAAGACGAGAGCTACGATTTCGGTTTGGGCGCTGGATTCTACGTGGATGCTACTCAAGCGCCGTGGTCGCGTGGCTACCGGATGTATTCCTACGTTGCGAAGGAATTACCCCGGCTGGTCGAAGCCGACTTTCCGGTCGATCCCGCGCGCACGGGCATCTTCGGCCATTCCATGGGTGGGCACGGCGCGCTGACCCTCGCGTTCAAAAATCCGGACTATTACAAGTCGGTGTCGGCTTTTGCTCCGATCTGCTCGCCGATGCGCTGTCCCTGGGGAGAAAAAGCGTTGACCGGGTATCTCGGAGCCGATCGCGCCCTCTGGCGGGACTACGACGCGACCGCCCTGATCGAGAGCCGCGGATGGAAGGGGCCTGCTCTGCTGGTCGATCAGGGCACGAACGATCAGTTTCTGGAGAGCCAACTCAAGCCCGAGTTGTTAGAAGAAGCTTGCAGGCGATCCGGCGTGCCCCTAGATCTTCGCCTGCAAGCGGGTTACGACCACAGCTACTTTTTTATCGCGAGTTTTATCGAAGATCACCTTCGATTCCACGCACGCAATCTGTAAACGCAGCGCGTCACGCACGCAGCGCGCCGGAGGCCTTGGCCGTTTGCGTCGCGATGAAATCCATCAGCGGCGGAGACAGGCAATCGTAAGGCTCGAGCTTGAGTTCCTTCAACCTTGCCCTGACCGCACCCATGTTGTCGGGGCTCGCGCCCGACTCGATGATCGAGGAAACAAACGCCGCGAATTCAGGCGGCGCCCAGCCCGATTCGTTCGAGCGCTCGGTGTGGATGAAATCGAACCCGTACAACGGATGGCCCTTGTTCTCGATCCGGCCATACATGTGCACGCCGCACTCCTTGCAGGCATGCCGCTGAATCGTTGCCTTGGAATCCACGACCGCGAGCTTGTTTCCGTTCGCCTTGACGCTGAGGTTGTCGCGCCCTACGACGGCGACCTGCGAGAACAGCGCCCCTTTCGGTTTCCAGCACTTGGTGCAGCCGCACACGTGGTTGTGCGCGCACTGCCCTTTGATCGTTATCTCGACCTTGTTCTGCGGGCAGTTGCACAACAGCGTGCCGCCTGCAAAATTCTTCGCCGCGGGCTTCAATCCGCCGTCAACCGCTGGATGTATCTTGACACTACTCATGATGATTTTCTCCTTTTGGACACTACGCCGGCCGCGGGCTGGGGCCGCGCGGTGATGAATCTTGCACCCGATGATGCCGTTCAGGCAAGCGAGGCTCGCGTGCACTGCACGACCCTTCAGCGTGATTGGTGACCTCGTTCCCCTTCGAGTAACACCATGCCGCACATCGTTGCGCAGGGCTCTCGTAGCGTGCGCGCTCGCCGCTGCGTGCCTGGCGGCAGGGGCTCTCGCGCAGAACCCAGCTGCGGAGCTGGAGGCTCCGACGGTCTACGTGGTTGGCACGACGCCGCTTCCCGGGGTCGGCACGCCGGTGTCGCAGGTGCCGGCGAACGTGCAGACCGTGACCGATCGCCGGCTCGAGGGGCTGCCGACGCCCGCGCTGCCGGATTTCCTCGAGCGCGGGATGGGGGGGATCGTCTCGGCCACGTCCCAGGGCAACCCCTTTCAGAACGACGTGAGCTTTCGCGGCTTCAGTGCGTCGCCGCTGCTCGGCACGCCGCAAGGGCTGTCGGTGTACGTCGACGGGGTGCGCGTGAACGAATCCTTCGGCGACGTGGTGAACTGGGACCTCCTTCAGAAGAACGCCCTCTCGAGCGTCACGCTGATCCCCGGCTCGAATCCGGCGTTCGGCTTGAATACGCTGGGCGGGGCGCTCGCGATCATCACCAAGAGCGGGTCCACCTATCCCGGGCTGTCGGCGCAAGCCTATGGCGGCTCGTTCGGCCGGCGCTCGTTCGAGGTCGAGGCGGGCGGAGCGCGCGGCAACACCGACTTCTTCGTCGCCGGCACCGGATTCCGCGAGGACGGCTGGCGGGAGCACAGCTCGAGCGAGATCGGCCAGCTGTTCGCCAAGGCCGGTTATGAGGACAACCGCAACGATCTGGACTTCTCCGTGACCGCCGCGGACAACAAGCTCGCCGGCACGCAGGCGCTGCCGCTGTCGATGCTAGGCTCGCCGCGACAACCGTATACCTGGCCCGACGAGACCAATAACCGGCTGGTCGCGCTGAACCTGCGCGCGAGCCGCGTGATCGACGAAGCCAACCTCGTCTTCGCGAATCTCTACTACCGCGAGACGAGGACGCGCGTCTTCAACAGCAACGTGAACGACGCTTGCGCAGCGGGTCCGTGCACGTTCGCCGTCAACAATCTGACCACGATCGACCAGGACCGCGTCGGCGCCTCGGTGCAGTACACCAACCTCGCCCGCGTCGCCGGCCGGAAGAACCAGCTCACCATCGGCGGCAACCTCGACGCCGCGCGCACGCAGTTCACCGGCGAGTCGCAGGCGGCGGATTTCACGCCGGACCGCGGCACGGTCCCCCGCGCGGCGTTCGAGCTCGAGACTGCGGTCAAGGCACGGCAGGAGCTCTACAGCCTGTACGTGCAGGACGTGTTTTCCGCCAGCGACGCGTGGCACGTGACGCTGGCGGCGAGCGCGAACGGCGCGCGGGTGCGCATCGAGGACACCACCGGCACGCAGCCGGCGCTCGACGGCGAGCACCGCTTCTTCCGCGTAAACCCTGCGGCGGGCGTCGCCTACTCCCCCCGCCCCGGGGACACCTGGTACGCGAACTACAGCGAGGGGATGCGGGCGCCGACGCCGGTGGAGCTCACGTGCGCGGACCCGGCGGCGCCGTGCCGGCTGCCGAACATCTTTCTCGCCGACCCGGCGCTGAAAAAAGTCGTCTCGCGGACCGTGGAGCTCGGGCTGCGGCGCACGCTCGGAACAACGCTCCGGGCGAGCGCGGCGGTGTTCCGCACGGAGCTGCGCGACGATATCCAGTTCATCAGCACCAGCGGCACGGCGGTCAACGCGGGTTTTTTCCAGAACGTCGGCAACACGCGCCGGCAGGGCGTCGAGCTTGCGCTGGAGGGCGCGCCCGCGACGGCCGTGCGGGTCGCGGCACGGTATGCCTACGTCGACGCGACGTTCGAGTCGCCGTTCACCGCGTTCAGCCCGAACAACTCGTCGGCGGACGCGGCGGGCGATATCCGCATCGAGGCCGGCGACCGGATTCCCGGCCTACCCCGCCACAATTTCAAGCTGCGCATGGAAGTCGACCCGTTCGACCGCGCGACGCTCGGCGCGAGTCTCGTCGCGTTTTCGAGCCAGTACGCGCGCGGCGACGAGAACAACGGGGACCGCAATGGCGCAGTGCCGGGCTACGCGCTGGTCAACCTCGACGGGCGCTGGCGATTCGCGCGCGGCTGGGAATTGTTCGGCACGGTGACGAACCTGTTCGACCGGCGCTACGCGAGCTTTGGCGTGCTCGGCGCGAACTTCTTCACCGGGGCCGGCGGCAGCTTCGACGCGGCCGGCGTTCACGAGCAGTTCCGCACGCCAGGGCAGCCGCGCGCGGCGTGGGTCGGGCTGCGCTACGAGACCGGCCGGGGGAAGTGAGGGCGCTAGCCGCCCCGCTTGAGCATCCGCTCCCGCTCGAGCCGGAAGACGATCGGCACTAGCACCGGCGCGGCTCATTGCGAGCCGCGTGCCGGCCACATGCGCCGGAAGACGCCGTCGCGCAGGAAAAGATGCCGCAGTGCGGCCAGGATATGCACGACGATCAGCGTCACGAACACATAAGACGTGACGACGTGGGTCGTGTTGAACACGGCGTAGATCCGCTTGTCGTCGAAGCCCCACGGCGGCAGCAGGACCGCGTTGAAGTAATTGACGCCGAACTTGCTGAAGTTCGACGCGAGATAACCCGCGGCCGGCATGATCAGCATGCACGCGTAGAGCGCAAGGTGGCTCATCCGCGCCGCCATGCGCTCCCATGCGGGCACCGAAGGGGGCAACGGCGGCGCCTTGTGAGTGAGACGCCAATAGAGCCGGAGCAGGATGAGCACGCCGATCGTCAGACCGGTCGACTTGTGCAGATTCACGTACACCGTACGAGCCGGCGTCCCGCGCGGAACTTCCTGCAGATACCAGCCGAACGCGATCTGGCCCAGGACGAGCGCGGCGAGCAGCCAGTGCAATGCGATCGCGACGCCGGTGTAGCGGTCGGGCGAGGTCATCGTCTTCGGAGCTTAGCAAAGTTCCTCGTGGACGCCAATCGAGGAGCGACGGGCTTGGCAATGGTTCTATAATCGAAGCGCGTCA
>DASPXL010000078.1:0-3019 GCA_035637375.1 Burkholderiales bacterium | reverse complement strand
GAGCACGCGCGATCCGGGGAGCTTCTCCGCGTCCGTCGCGAGCCGGGGCTTGAGCCCGGCGAGCGCGTCGAGCTTGTCCCTGACGAAAAGCTCGTACGAAGCGTCGATGGTCGGCGCGCGCAAGAGTTTTGCGCGCTGCAGGTTGCGGGTGAGGTACAGGTCGTAGGCGCTCTTGGCGCTGACGGCGATGCGCACGCCTTCGCGGTCCACCTCCGCGATGCTGCGGATCGGCGAGCCCGCCGGAACGAGGTAGCCCGCCTCGATCTCCAGATACGCCGAACTGAAGGCGATCTCGTTCGCGCGCACCGGCTCGTTGGCGAGGAACGCCACATCCCAGGCGCCGGCCTTCACCGCGTCGGCCAGCTTTCCCGCGGTCTCGAACGGGACGAGCTCGACGGGGACGCCGAGTCTCCGGCCGAGCTCGCGCCCCAGGTCCACCGCGATGCCGCTGTATTCACCGCTCGCCGGGTTCTTGTTCACCAGCAGGAAATTCTGGTAATTGATCCCGACGCGCAGCTTTCCCGTCGGGGCGAGCTCCGATCGCGCTGCGGGGGGGACCTGGGGCGGCATGGCGCAGGACGATAGCACGAGTGCACCGAATAACACCATCATGAATCGGGTCATGGCTGAACTCCTCGTCGGGTGGCGGGAACGGCAGCGCGTCCAGCGATGATTTCAATCGTCAGCCTTCCCTCTGCCTTTGCCTGCGCCTTTTCCGGGGCCTTTCCCGGCGCCTCTCCCGGCGTTTGCGCCCGGTTGGCCGGTGAATACCAGATCGCCGCGCCGCAGGGCGTGGAATTCCGCGGAGCCCGGCTTGATGCCGAGGCTCCTGGCGATCGCTCCCCATCCTTTTCCCTTGCTCCTGTTGTAGGTCCCGATGACCTCCTCGTACGGCCTGCCGCTCCACTGGCCGATCTGAAAGACCATGAAGACGTCGGCGGGCGAATCGACCCTGTTGACAACGGCGACGACCTGCGCCTCGGGTATGCCGAACTGCGCGGCCACCCTGACGCTGAAGCTGCGCATGTCGGTCCTCGCCTGGATATTGACGTTGCGCAGAAAACCGTCCAGATCGGCGCGGGCGCCGGCGGCGAAGCCGGCGATCAGGAAGAACAGCGCGGCTGCAAGAAGCTTGCTTTTCATCGGGACCTCCTTGGGAAATTCCATCCAATCGGCGATTTTCGCGACTGGCCGAGAACACGAGGCAAAGCCTATACTAAAGGGGTCCGCGGCGTATTGAGGTGGCGCCGCGGGTCACCGATGCCGGTCCAGCCATAGGAGATACTGCCATGCCAATCAAAAAGATCTTAATCGTCGATGATTCGGCCACCGACCGCCAGTTCCTGCTGGAAGTGTTGACCAAGAAGGGTTATCAATGCGTGACCGCGCAGAGCGGCGAGGAGGGCATTGAAAAGGCGAAGGCCGAGAAGCCCGACCTCGTCCTGATGGACATCATCATGCCCGGCACCGACGGTTTCAAAGCGACGCGTGCCATCACGCGCGACGAGGCCACCAAGCACATCCCGGTGATCGTGTGCACCAGCAAGAGATTGGAAACCGACAAGATCTGGGGCATACGCCAGGGCGCCAAGGACTACATCGTCAAGCCCATAGACGAGAAAGAGCTGATCGCCAAGATCGTCGCGCTCGGGTGATTACATGCCGGGCGCAACCCGCGGCGCTTCCGGCCGTAGTCGTCGTGCAGGGAGGCCCTATGAGCAGGCTCGGCAGATCCCTCGTTGTGTGGGCCGGCGTTGCGCTCGCAACCGCTTCGGCCGCGGCTGACGACGCGCCGAAGACTGCGCCGGAGCCCTCGGAAGTCCGGGTCCAGAACATCGAGGTGCGGCTCTCACAGGCCGGGCCGGTGGTGCTGCTCAGGGTCGGGAACAAGGCGATTCCCGTTTTCGTCGATGCGCTTGTCGCCGAATCCATCCAGGGGGCCCTCGTCGGCCAAAAGCCCCCGCGCCCCTTGTCGCACGATCTCATGCACACCATCCTTCAAGCCCTCGACGCGAAGGTGTCGCAGGTCGTCATCACGCAAAAGGACGGGATCTTCTACGGAGCCCTGACGATCGTCGCGGGCAAGACCGCCAGGGTCTTCGACAGCCGGTCCTCCGACGCGATCGCACTGGCGATCCGCTTCAAGGCGCCGATCCTGCTGAGCCCGAAGCTCGTGGATGAGCTCGGGGTGGAGCTGCCGGGATCGGGCGCAAAGGAGTTGTGATCGGCGGCGCGCCAGGAAGCCTGGATCGGGGCGGAGTTCCAAGAGGTCGACCTTCGGAGCGGTCAGCGTTGTTGATGAATCGGGATGGATTTTTTCTTCGCAACGCATTCGGTATAGCCGCGAATGAAGCCGTCCCGCAGAGAGATGAATTCCTCGTAGGTCTGGAATCTGCGGTTCTCCGGCAGCTGATTCATGAAATAGATCGTGACGATCACCGAGTCTTCATCGGAGAAAATCTGTGCCTTCGCGAGCGTGGTGCCGCCCAATTTCGTTTTCGTGAGCGCCTGGCCCGAGAAACCCCGATCGGAGAACTCGACCAGCTCGGTGCCGCCGTCCGCCTCCGCCATCTCCACCAGATTCAGCATGACGGCCCGTTTGTCCTCGGCGTATCTCGAAGGGTCGGATCGTTCGGCGTTCAGGTTCGCGAAGCGGAATGTCCTGGGATAGGAGTACGTCACGCGGTAGCCTTCCACCACCGAGACGCGGCGAATCTTGTCGCCGAAACCCACCTCCCGCCAGGGCTCGGCGGCCCGCGGGCGCCGGTCGAGCGCCACTCCGCGAACGCCTCCGGCGAATCCGTCGCAGTAAATATACGGTCGAAGCTTCGATGCGCTTTCCGGCTCCGCTGCAGGAGCGGGTTCCGCGGAATGGGACGTGCCGTACGCGACCAGGAACGCGAGGAAGGCGAATCGGTTCATCGAATGCAGGATCCTCGAGCCTTGCGCGCCGGCACGGCGTACGGTCCCTCGCGGTCACGAGGGAGCATCGGGTCCCCGAGCTCCGGGCTTGGTTGCC
>DASPXL010000077.1:0-13689 GCA_035637375.1 Burkholderiales bacterium | reverse complement strand
GCTTGAAATGTTCATCGGTCATTTCGCCGTTGCCTTCGCCGCGAAGAAAGCCGCGCCCAAGGCGTCGCTCGGGACGCTCGTCTTCGCGGCGGTGTTCCTCGATGCGGTGTGGCCGGTGCTGGTGCTGCTCGGGATCGAGCGATTCCGCATCGTGCCCGGCTACACCGCGATCAACCCGTTCGAGTTCCTGCATTACCCGTGGTCGCACAGCCTGCTGATGACCGTGGTCTGGGCGCTCGCGTTCGCTTTCGTCTATTTCGGGATGAAGGGCGATCGCGCCGGAGCGATATGGGTCGGCATCGCCGTTGCGAGCCACTGGCTGCTCGATTTCGTCACGCACCGGCCCGATATGCCGCTTTACCCCGGCGGAAGCGAGCGCTTGGGCCTCGCTTTGTGGCAGTCGTGGCCGGCGACCTTTGCCGTCGAAGGGATGATGTTCGCGGCCGCCGTCGCGCTCTACCTTCGGACGACCCGAAGCAGGGACCGCGTCGGCACGATCGCGTGGTGGGCGCTGATCGCGCTGCTTCTCGCGCTGTACGTTCCGGGACCGTGGTCACCGCCGCCGCCAAGCGAGAACGCGGTGGCGATCGCCGGGCTGATTGCGCTCGCGATCTTCGTTCCCTGGTCCTACTGGATCGACCGGCACCGCGAAGTCGGGCGCTCCTGAGCGGAAGCGCCATTGAGGCGGGGGCCTTCGGACCCCTGCGCCATGATTGCTTGCGCGCGTGGGTCTGGATAAACTACTTTTCGTAAATACCCAAAGTCTGCAAGGCCTGACACCTGGCACCCCGCCCAAGCTGTAGGACAAAAGGAGGAGACATGAAACCACGCAAGCCCCTGGCCGTCGCATTCCCCGCATTCCTCGCGGCATTCACCACCGCGGCGTTCGCCCAACAGCCGCCTTCGCCCCCGCCCTCCTGGCAGCAAGGCCGCGGCGCGGAGCAGGCGAGCTCGCCCCTGCACCCCTTCGCGATTGAGGTCACCGGGAAGTCCGCGAAGCAACTCCCGGTCGACAAGCTCAAGGTCCCGGCTGGATTCAAGGTCGAAGTCTGGGTCGATGGTGCGCCCGGAGCGCGCTCCATGGCGCTCGGCGACAAGGGCACGGTTTTCGTAGGCACCCGCCAGTTGAAGGACGTGTACGCGGTCGTCGAGCGCGGCGGCAAGCGCGAGGTGAAAACCATTCTCAAGGGTCTCGAATCGCCGAACGGGATCGTGTTCAGCAAGGGCACGCTCTACGTCGCCGAGCACCATCGCATCACGCGCTACGACGGGATCGAGAGCCGGCTCGACAATCCGCCCGAGGCAAAGATCGTGATCGACGGCCTCGATCCGCAGCAGCAGCCCGGCCACTTCTGGAAGTTCCTCGCGATGGGGCCCGACGGGAAGCTCTACTTCAACGTCGGTGCGCCCGGCAATATCGTCATGCCTGCCTACTTCCAGGCGTCGATCAATCGGGTCGATCCCAACAAGGGCGTGCTTGAGAACGTGGCCATGGGCGTACGCAACTCGGTCGGCTTCGACTGGCACCCGCAGACGAAACAGCTGTGGTTTACCGAGCACGGCCGCGACTGGCTCGGCGACAATTCGCCCAGCGACGAGCTGAACGTGGTGAAGGCCAAGGGCGAGCATTTCGGCTATCCGTATTGCCACCAGGGCGACACGCTCGATCCTGAGTTCGGCAAGTACCGCTCGTGCTCCGAGTTCACCCCGCCCGTGTTGAAACTCGGCGCCCACGTCGCGCCCATCGGCATGCGCTTCTACACCGGCAAGATGTTCCCGGCCGAGTACCGGAACAATATCTTCATCGCCAGGCGCGGCTCGTGGAACCGCACCGTCAAGCAGGGTTACGACGTCTTTCGCGTGCGGCTCAACGAAAACGGCAAGGTGCTCAAGGCCGAGCCTTTCCTGACCGGCTTCCTCGTCGATGAAAAAGCGGATCCGCCGATGTGGGGCCGGCCGGCGGATGTGATGGTGATGCGCGACGGCTCGCTACTCGTCTCGGATGACCACAACGGGATCATCTACCGTGTCAGCTACGGCAAGAGGTGAGTCGCAGTAACAGCGGCGCGGCGGCGATGCTTGCCGCCGCGCTTTTCCCGGCTTGCGCCGCGCTCGCCGCCGAAGAAGTCCCGCAGAAAGCGCAGGCCTGCATCGTCTGCCACGGCCCCGGCGGAAATTCGACCGACCCGGCCAAGCCGTCCCTCGCCGGTCAGCCGGCGCAGTCCATCTCGCTGCAGCTCTACCTGTTCCGCGAGGGCAACCGCAAGGATCCGCAGATGTCGCCGATGGCCTCCAGCCTCTCGAACGCGGACATGAACGAGCTCGCGGCGTATTTCGCGAGGCAAAAACCGGCGGCCCCGTCGCACAAGACCGCGCCGGAAAACGCGGCCGCCGGAGCTCGCCTCGCCGAGCGGCACCACTGCGTGCAGTGCCATGGCCCGGCGCTCCTGGGCCTGCAGCACATTCCGCGGCTCGCGGGCCAGCAGCTCGCCTATCTGAGAGCGCAATTGCGCGGCTTCAAGGCCAAGACCCGCTCCGACTTCGACGGGAATATGACCTCGGTGGCGGAGCTGCTTTCGGAAAAAGACATTGAAATCCTCACCGACTACCTTTCCGGCCTCACCCCGTACGGAGATTGATGGGCAGCGCAAGCTTCGGTGCTGTTGCAACGCAGCAGGCTGAGAGTTGTCCAACGGCTTATGCATGGCCCATCGACCCGAACTATCCAATTCGAGCGCCAGCTCGCCGGTGTTGCCTGTACCGCCGAGGCGTGGGCGAGGGTGCCCGATGCGCCAAGCGTGGACGAACGCCGGGATTTAAAAGCGCGCATCAAGCGCCTGCTCAAAGAGCGGAGCGCGGCGCTGCTGGCACATTACTACGTCGAGCCCGACCTTCAGGACCTCGCCGAGGAAACCGGAGGCTGCGTCGCTGATTCGCTGGAGATGGCGCGCTTTGGCCGAGCTCAGGACGCTCCGACGCTGGTCGTGGCGGGCGTGCGCTTCATGGGCGAGACGGCCAAGATTCTGAATCCGGAGAAGCGCGTGCTGATGCCGGACCTCGACGCGACCTGCTCGCTCGATCTCGGCTGTCCGGCCGGGGAGTTCTCCGCTTTTTGCGACGAGCACGGGGAGCGCACCGTGGTCGTGTATGCGAATACGAGCGCCGCGGTCAAGGCGCGGGCCGACTGGGTGGTCACTTCCGCGATCGCGCTTGATGTGGTGCGGCACCTGCACGAACAAGGGAATAAGATTCTGTGGGCGCCCGACCGCCATCTCGGCGCCTATGTGAAAAGCCAGACCGATGCCGACGTGCTGCTGTGGCACGGCGCCTGCGTGGTGCATGAGGAGTTCAAGGCGCTCGAGCTCGAGCTTCTGAAGAAGGAGCATCCGCGGGCCAAGGTGCTCGTGCATCCGGAGTCGCCCGCCGAGGTGATCAGGCTCGCGGACGCGGTCGGCTCGACGACGCAGATTCTCAAGGCCGCACAGTCGCTCGATGCCGATGAATTCATCGTCGCCACCGACAACGGCATGCTGCACAAAATGAAGAGCTTGATGCCGACCAAGCGCTTCATCGAAGCGCCGACCGCGGGCGCGGGCGCCGCCTGCAAGAGCTGCGCGCACTGTCCCTGGATGGCGATGAACGGCTTGAGGAACCTCGCGCACGCGCTGGAAAGCGGCGCAAATGAAATTCACGTCGACCCCGAAATCGGGCGCCTCGCGTATCAGCCGATCGACCGCATGCTCGCGTTCGCCGCGCGCAGGAGCGTCAACGTGCGGCCTTCGGGCGATCTCGCGAAGGACGGGGCGCTTTTCAAGGACGTCGGACCGGCCTGAATGTCCGCGCTGCCGCTGTTTCCGGCCGGATGCTTGCGCTGCGCGCGTAACTCATGTTCAATGTCGCGGGCGCCATCAAAGGGGGAAAGTCGATGAAAATCTTCGTATCCATAATCGTCGGGGTCGCGCTCGCGCTATCGGGCGGGGCCCATGCGCAGGAAAAATACAGCCTGTCGATCGCGACCGGCGGCACCGGCGGCGTGTACTACCCGCTCGGCGGCGGGCTCGCCAATCTCTTGTCGAAATACGTTCCGGGCATGCAGGCGACGGCCGAGGTGACGGGCGGTTCGGTCGATAACCTCAAGCTGATTGCGACCGGCAAGCCCTACATCGCTTTCTCGATGGCGGACGCGGGCCAGGACGCCTACCGCGGCGAGGACAAGTTCAAGGGCAACAAGGTACCGCTGCGCACGCTCATGATCCTGTACCCCAACCGCATGCACGTAGTGAGCATCGAAGGCACGGGCGTCACCACGATGGCCGACCTCAAAGGCAAGCGAGTCTCGACCGGGTCGCCGGGCAGCGCGACCGAGGTGATGGCGTTTCGCGTGATCGAAGCCGCGGGCCTCGACCGCGACCGCGACATGACGCGCGAGCGGCTCGGCGTCGCGGAGTCGGTGAACGCCATCAAGGACCGAAAGATCGACGCGTTCTTCTGGGTGGGCGGGCTGCCGACGGCGGCGGTCACCGATCTCGCCAACACGCCCGGGATCAAGATCAAGATGATCGACCACGCCAGCACCGTCGCCGCAATGAACAGGAAGTACGGCCAGCTCTACGTCGAAGATGTGATCCCGAAGGCCACTTACCGGGGCATGGACGCCGACAACCGCCAGGCGACGGTATGGAACATCCTCGTGTCGCACCAGAACCTGAGCGACCAGACCGCCTACAACATCGTCAAGACCATCTTCGACAAGCGCGACGATCTGATCGCCGTGCACAAGGAGGCGGAGAACTTCAAGCTCGAGAACCAGAAAGCCGCCGCCTCGCCGATCCCCTTCCACCAGGGCGCCGCGAAGTATTTCGCCGAAAGAGGCGTGAAGCTCAAGTAAGAAACAAGTCTTGACGGACCGTTCACCCTGAGCGCCCCGAGCGCAAGGGGTCGCATCCTCGAGCCCCCGGACTGGGGCGACCTATCATCCGTTCCTGACACCGCCTCCAGCGCGGGCGAGCATTTCCACGCTTGACTTCGCTCGCCCGGCGACTGCATGATTTGCCGCAGCGCTCGGTGCGACGCGCCCGGGAGGTCGACCCGACCGCCGAACGGCCGGCTTGATTTTCCAATCACTTTAAGGGGGAGAACACAATGAAACTGAAACACTCCGCTTACGCAGTCGTCGCGATTTCCCTGGCTTTGTGCGGCTGCGTGGAAAAGACAAGCGACAGAATTTCTTCCGGAGCGGCGGGAAGCAAAGAAGTCAAGGTAACAATCGTGGGTGGGAAAATCGCGGTCTCCGAGGATCCTGCGCGCGTGACGGCAGACATAGGGACGATCGTGTGGAAGTTGCAAGGGGAGAGTAAATACCTATTCCCCCGGGACGGCATCGTGATCGACCCCGGCAACTTTTGGCCCTGTGCCCCCACCGGAGGGGGAAGGGACTTCACGTGCGTAAAGAGAGGCCACAGGCTCGGACAATACAAATACATCGTCAACGTCAACGATGGCACGACACCGCTGGCTCCTCTGCCGTTGCCGCCTCTGGATCCATGGGTCTACAACGAACAACAATAGAGATTTAGGCTGCGCTGCCCGATCCGGCGTCACTCGCTGAAGCGGAGGTCCGGACTCGGGCCAGAGCCGCGCCGAGCTCGGAATCGGGCCCCGCTCCGATCGCGGCAGCCAGCGATTCCGCCTCGGTGAGAGCGTCCCTGGCGGCGTCGAGGTCGCCGGTGAGGTGCGCGGCTTCGGCCCGGCTGCAAAGCAGCACGCCGAGGCTCAGGCGATCGGACATCGCGCGCAGCAGAGCCTCGCCGGTATCGAGGCAAGTGCGCGCCTCGTCGAACCGGGCCTGGCGGGCGTGAAGCAGGCCGAGATAGCCGAGCACCTGACCTTCGGAGCGCCGGTTGCTCAGCGCGCGGGCCACGACAAGCGCTGCCTCGTAGCGGGTTCGGGCTTCGGCGGGCCGGCCCAGGGAGTCGTAGACGATTCCCTGGTTGCACAGCACGGCGCATTCAACGCGGGCGTGCCCGATTTCCCGCACGACGACCAGCGCCGCCTCGAGCTCCTTGGCGGCTTCTTCCATCCTCCCCAGCAACTGGTAAAGAACGCCCAGGTTGCAATGCGCGTTGCCTTCGAATGTCCGATCCCCCAGCTCGCGCGCCACGACCAGCCCCGCCTCGAGATCGGCGCGCGCGTCGTCGAGTCTCCCCTCTTCGAAGTGCAGGCCGCCCAGATTGCCGAGCAGCACGCCCTCCCAGCGCCGATCCCCCATGCTGCGGGCAAGTGCGAGCGCAGCCTCGTAGTGCGCCCGGGATTTATCGATACGGCCGAGATACACTTCCAGCCTGCCAAGGCCGTCAAGCACCTTGCACTCCAGGTTTCGATCGCCGAGCTCGCGAGCGAGCGCCAGAGCACGCGCGTGAAAGGCGCGGGCCTCTTCCATGCGCCCGTCTCTGGTGTGCAGATCGGCCAGGTTGGTGAGCACGTGCGCTTCGCACCTCGCGTCCCGTGCCTCGCGCGCGAGGGCGAGCGCCGCCTCGAGATGCGTTCGGGCTTCCGCGACTCTCCCGGAGGCGTCGAGCGCGCTGCCCGCCACCCTTTCCGCGATTGCGCGCGCCGCCGCCCCCAGCGTGGGCGTGCCGCTCACTGCCGAAGCGAGCTCCACGCCCACGCTGAACGGCCCGCGCAAGCTGAGCGCCGCCCAAGCGCCCTCCAGAGCGCCGGCCGCTTCTTCCGCAGCCCCCCGGGCCGCTGCCCGCCGGCAGGCGGCCACGAGGTTGTCGATTTCCACGCAGGCCCCCGCAACCGCGCGCTTCTCGCCGAGCCCCGCAAAATACCCGCTGTGCCGCGCCTCGGCGGCGGCGAGCGCCGAAGGGCCGCTCCCGGGGAAGCGCCCTTCGGTGCGCAGATGCTCCGACGCGTACTCCTTGACGCTCACCAGCATGTCGAACCGCGCGTCGCTCACCTGCCTTACGAACGACTTGTCGAGCAGCGATTGCACCGTGCCGATGGTCCAGGGCGCATCCTCGTGTACGGAGAGGTCGAGCACCGCCTCGGCGGACTCCATCGTGAACCCGCCCTCGAACACCGAGAGCTGCGCGAGGGCCGCCTTGTCGGCGAGCGACAGCAGATCCCAGGACCAGTCGAAGGTCGAGCGCAGCGTCGCCTGCCGGTCACGGCGCCGCCCGCTTGACGCGAGCAGCTTGAAGCGCTCGCTCATGCGCGAGAGGAGCGTTCTCGGCGGCATCACGCGCACTCGCGTTGCGGCCAGCTCGATCGCGAGCGGCAGGCATTCGAGCAGCTTCACCAGCGGATCGATGGCTGCCCGATCCTCCGCCGTGCGCAGGAAGCCGCGCTTAGCCGACTCCGCCCGCTGCACGAACAGCGCCGCCGCGTCGGGGACCGGGAGCGGCGCCAGCGCGAGGGTCTCCTCCCCCGCGAGTCCGAGCACCTCGCGCGTGGTCACCACGAACCCTGCCTCTGTCGCCCGGTTGAGCCATCGCCCCAGCGTTTCCTCGGCCCAACGCGACACCTGCTCGAAGTTGTCGAGAATCACCAGACATCGGCCGCGCGCCGCGATGGCGTTGCCGAGCTGGGTGACTGGCTCTTCCTTGCCCAGCGGAACGGCCAGTGCCTCAGCGACGGCATGTACGATGCCGTCCAGGCTTCGGGCACGGGACAGATCGCAGAACCAGGCGCCGCCCGGGAAGTCTCCGAGCCAGCTCCAGCCGAAGCGCGTGACCAGCCGCGTCTTGCCCGTGCCGCCGACCCCCAGCACCGATACGAGACGCGCGCCGGCGTCGAGGCGGCGCGCCAATTCGACCAGTGTCTTGAGACGGTCCACGAAGGAATTACGCTCGGCGGGCAGGCTGTGTTTGATGTTCCGGACCGGCAGCCAAAGGTCACCCTCGCGGACCACGCGATAGCCCTTGGCCGCGTCGGGAGGCGGCACGAACGATGCGTCAGCCTCGCCGACCTCGAACAGCTCGATCGGCTCCGCAATGCCTTTCATGCGCCAGTGACCGTGCGATTCGAGTCTCAGCGTGATTTCCCCCAGGGCGTTTCGCGCATCGGCGGACAAGAGGGTCTGCCCCCCGTTCGCGACCGACATCACGCGCGCCGCCACCGCCTTGGCCGTGCCCTCGACCTCGAGCGGCTTGGCGCCTCGCGCCACGTCCGACCGGCTGTTCTCGCGCAGAATGACGGGCCCGACATGCACCCCGGCGCGCGCCTTCAGCGGCGGATTCAGCTTGGCAACGGCCCGTTGGTACTCCATCGCGTAGGCGACCGCGTCGGCGGCCGCGTCAAACAGCAGCAGCATTCCGTCGGTCTTGTCGATTTCGCGTCCGCGCCGGACCGCGAGGAGATCGCGGGCGAGGCGATCATGCGCGGCCCAAAGCGCAGCCAATTCGGCCTCACCCAGCCTCTCCGATAGCTGCGTGCTGTCGACCACGTCGGTCAGGAGCAGCGCTCGAACCTCGCTCATGCGGGGTTGGCCCGGAAGATGCGGGCGATTCGCGAGCCGGTGTGGCCGCCGATGTGGCCGCAATCGTCGCCGCGTAGTGACCCCATATCCGAATTCTGAACCATTTCGAGGCGAACGTTTTCAGTTCATGCCTTGTTCATTCAGGTGCGGCTTCAGCGCGATGGATGGCGGTTTCTCGAGGGGGAATAAGCGGTTGCCCGCTTGAGCGCGCCGTCGAGGCCACGGCGCAGGATCGCAGGCGGTCCGCCGTCCCCCTGTGCTAGCATGCGCGCCGAGGAGGGCGGATGAGCGAGATCGAGAGGCCGGCGCCGGATGAGCCGGTGATCGATGCCGAGGCGCTGAAGAAGGCCGAGGTGTACATCGAGGCCGAGGAGGGCGCGACCAACAAGCTGCGCGGTACGCTCGGCGTCTTCGTCGCCGCGGTCGCGGTCGTGATGTCGGTGTTCCACCTGTACACGGCGTACGCGATCGTTCCGACGCAGACGCTGCGCCCGGTGCACGTGGGCTTCGTGCTGTTTCTCGTCTATCTGCTCTTTCCCGCCGCGAAGCGCTACCGCCACCGCGTCATGTGGTGGGACTGGGCCTGCGCGCTCGCCGCGGTCGCGGTGATCGCCTACGTTCTCCACGGTGGCGACGACTTCTGGGACCGCAACACCTCGCCGGGCAACCGGGACCTGTTCTTCGGCGTGGTATTCGTCCTGCTGATCCTGGAGGGCATGCGCCGCGCCTCCGGCTGGGTGATGCCGATCGTGGTCGCCTGTTTCGTCCTCTACGCGCTGTTCGGGGAGCTCCTTCCCGGCTCCTGGGCGCATCGCAGCTACGAAGTCGACCGGCTCGTGGGACATTTGTACATGACGCTCGAAGGCATCTTCGGCGTCGCCGTCGACGTCTCTTCCTCTCTCATTATCCTGTTCACGATCTACGGCGCGTTCCTGCAGTTCTCCGGAGCGGGCAAGTTCTTTATCGATTTTTCCTTCTCGGCGATGGGTGGCAAGTCCACCAGCGCCGGCCGAACGGTGGTGCTCGCCTCGTTTCTCCTGGGCGGTCCCTCGGGGAGCGGCGTCGCGACCACGGTGACGCTCGGCGCGGTGGCCTACCCGATGCTGGTCAAGGCGGGCTACGGCAGGAACGCCGCGGGCGGGCTGCTCGCGGCGGGGGGGCTCGGCGCGATCATCTCGCCGCCCGTCCTCGGCGCGGCGGCGTTTCTTATCGCCGAATTCCTCAAGATTTCGTACCTCGACGTGCTTTTGATGGCGACGATCCCGACCTTGCTGTACTACTTCGCGCTGTTTCTCATGGTCGAGATCGACGCGCGCAAGTTCGGCATGAGCGCAGTCAGGTACGAGCAGGTGGAATCGTTGTGGAGCCTGACCAAGCAGTACTGGTTCCATTTCCTGTCGCTCGTGTCCATCATCGGCTTCATGCTCATGGGTTATTCGCCCGTGCTGTCGGTGTTCTGGGCCACGGTCGCGGCGTTCGCGACGAGCTTCCTGCACCGCGATTGCGCGATGTTCTCCTACGGTCTGTTTCGCGGCCGCGAGCCCCTGGTGAAGGGAATCTTCCAGTCGAAATTCTTCAAGGCGCTCGAGGCGGGCTCGGTCAGCGTGCTCAACGTCGCCACGATCTGCGCCGGCGCCGGGATCATCGTCGGCGTGGTGACGCTCACCGGCCTGGGCCTCAAGTTCAGCGCGATCATCATCGATTACGCCGGGGGCTCGCTGCTGCTCACCGCGATCTATACCTCGCTTATCGTCTGGATAGTCGGATTGGCGGTGCCGGTGACCGCGTCCTACATCATCTGCGCAGTGATCGCGGCGCCGGCCTTGATCAAGCTGGGGGTCCCGGATTTTGCGGCGCATATGTTCATCTTCTACTACGCGGTGCTCTCGGAAGTGTCGCCGCCGACCGCGCTCTCGCCTTTCGCCGCCGCCGCGATCACCGGCGGCGATCCCTACCGGACCACGCTTCAGTCCTGGAAGTACACCATGCCCGCGTTCCTGGTGCCGTTCATGTTCGTGCTCGATCCTTCGGGAATCGGGCTGCTCCTCACCGGCTCGATCAAGACGCTCGGCGACGCCGACTGGGGCTCGATCGCGCTGGTGACCGGCACCGCCGCGCTCGGCATCGCGGCGCTCGCCGGCGGCGTCCAGGGCTGGGCGCTCAAGCGCGCGACCTGGATCGAGCAGGGGATGCTGATCGTCGCCGGGCTCGCTCTGGTCTATCCCAAGGCGCTCGCCGACGCCGTCGGCATCGCCCTCGTCGCGCTCGTCCTAGCGATGCAGTTCCTGCGCCGGGATACGGCAGCCGCCAAGGCCTGATTTATCATATCGCGGTGGCGCCCATGCGAACCGCGAGCGGAATCTACCAGGCGAGGCTGCCGACGCCGTTTGCGCTCCTTGGAATCCGCACCGAAGGCGACTTCCTAGCCGAGATCGTGTTCCTGCCGAAGGCGGGCAAGGCGCTTGCGCCCCGGGACCGCCTCGGCGAGCGCGTTTGCCGCCAGATCGGGCGTTACCTCGACGATCCGGAATTCCGCTTCGATGTGCCGCTTCGCCCCTTGGGAACGCCGTTCCAGCGCCGCGTGTGGGCGAAGATCGCCGCCATCGGGCCGGGGCGAACGCGCAGCTACGGCAGCATCGCGCGCGAGCTCGGCTCGGCCCCGCGCGCCGTGGGCCAGGCCTGCGGCGAGAACCGCTTCCCGCTGGTGATACCTTGCCACCGGGTGCTTGCGGCAGGCGGCATCGGCGGCTTCGCTCACCGCGCCGGCGGATTCCCTCTCTCGGTGAAGCGCTGGCTGCTCGTACACGAGGGCGCCTTTCTCGCGCGATGAACCCGGAGAACGCCTTCCTGCTCGATGAGTTCTGCGACGCGGTCTGGCTCGAGGACGGCCTCGCGAAAAACACGCTGGAGTCCTACCGCCGCGACCTGCGCCTCTTTGCCGAATGGCTGGAGAAGCAGGGCCGCGCCTCGCTCCTCGCCGCGACCGAGGCCGATCTTT
Source organism: Burkholderiales bacterium (assembly GCA_035637375.1). Lineage (GTDB taxonomy): Bacteria > Pseudomonadota > Gammaproteobacteria > Burkholderiales > SG8-39 > VBDM01. Next base: position 2,209 of record DASPXL010000077.1, on the reverse strand, counting down.
CCGGCTATTTCGCCTGGCGTTACTTGCGGGGCACGAAGCGGCGCATTCGATCGAGCACGCAGGCGCGGCTGCACTCCAGCCTCAAGCGTTTCTACCGGTTCCTCGTGCGCGGCCGGCGCGTCGAGATCGACCCGACGCTCAAGCTCGATCCGCCGAAGAAGCCGCCGCGCTTTCCCAGGACGCTCTCCGAGGCCGACGTCGACGCGCTGCTCGCGCAGCCCGATCCGGAGACGCCGCTTGGGCTTCGCGACCGGGCGATGCTGGAAGTGCTCTACGCGAGCGGGCTGCGCGTCTCGGAGTTGACGCGCCTGAAGCTCGCCGAAGTGAGCCTCGACATGGGCGTGGTGCGCATCTTCGGCAAGGGCTCGAAGGAGCGCCTGGTCCCGCTCGGGGAGGAGGCGCTCGCGTGGCTTTCGCGCTACTCGAAGGAAGCGCGTCCCGCGCTGCTGAAGAAGCGCCCGAGCGACTTCGTCTTCGTGACCGGGCGCGGGGGGCCGATGACGCGGCAGGCTTTCTGGCAACTGCTCAAGCGGCGCTCCGCGAGCGCGATCCCAGGAAAGTCGCTGTCGCCGCACACGCTGCGGCACGCTTTTGCGACGCACCTGCTCAATCACGGCGCGGACCTGCGCGTGGTGCAGCTTTTGCTCGGCCACGCCGATATCTCGACGACGCAGATCTATACGCACGTGGCGCGCGAGCGCCTGAAGGCACTGCATCAAAAGCATCACCCCCGCGGGTAATCGAATATTCCCTCTCCCGCTTGCGGGGTGAAGCGGGGTTTCAGCAGACGTGCCTGCGCACGTCTGCTGCCGCTGAACGCCAATCGCGATGCATCGCGATTGGCTGGGGCCGAGACGGGGGCTAGGGTGAGGGTGTCACGCCCGGCTTCGCTCGATCGTCACGCCGACGTGCTTCGCGTCGCGCAGCACGCCGAGCTTCGTAACGCTCACCTTGGCGCGCGGCGACTTGAAGTCCTTGAGGATGAGATCGGCGATGCGCTCGGCGAGGTTTTCCACGAGGCCGAAGCGCTCTTTTTCCAGCATGGCGCGGAGGTGTTGAACGACGACGCCGTAGTCGATCGTGTCGGCGACCTTCCCGGTCCTGAAGACGGCGTCGCGCGGGAGAGCGATTTCCAGATCGATCTCGACGGTCTGCGGGGCGATTTTCTCGTGGCGGTAAAGCCCGATCCAGGCTTGCAGGCGGAGCTGGCGGATGAAGACGGCGTCCAAGGCGGGGCGTTTTTGGGTTTAAACTCTTGCCGCGAATTTTAGTGGAACCCCATGCCCGCCGCCGTATTTATTTTGATCGCATACCTGATCGGGTCGCTCTCGTTCGCCGTCATGGTGAGCCGCGCCTTCGGGCTTCCCGACCCACGCACCTACGGTTCGGGCAACCCGGGAGCGACCAATGTGCTTCGCACCGGCAGAATGCTCGCGGCGCTGCTTACGCTCGCAGGCGACGCAGGCAAGGGGTGGCTCGCGGTGGTCCTGGCGCAGCGCTTCGCGGCAGCCTACGGCGTGGATGCGACCGGGGTTGCAGCTTGCGCGGTCGCGGTGTTTTTCGGCCATCTGTTCCCGGTGTTCTTCCGCTTCAAGGGCGGCAAAGGCGTATCCACCGCGGGCGGGATCCTGCTCGCGATCCATCCGTGGCTCGGTCTTGCCGCGATTGCGACCTGGATCATCGTCGCGCTCTTCTTCCGCTATTCATCGCTTGCAGCCGTCGTCTCGGCGGTGTTTGCGCCGGCTTACGCGTTTTTCATGTCGCTGCTCGGATTCGACCTGGGCTCGATGTTGCCCGCCGTCGTCCTCACGTCGGCGCTGCTTGTCTGGCGCCACAAGCGCAATATCCTCAATCTTGTTGCGGGAAGGGAAAGGAGGATCGGCGAAAAGCGGGCTGAGAGGCAGACTTCATCTTCCTAGCTTTAGCGCGGCCAAATCCCAGCGAGGCCGGACGGTAAAACCACGGGATTTGCCTGGATCCTCAGCCCTCGATCCCCGGTCCTGCGTTGCCAGGCGCATTGCGCCCGCCAGCGCGATCATCGCGCCGTTGTCGGTGCAGAATTCCATGACGGGGTAGTACACGCTGAATCCGTCGCGCGCCGCTCGGGCGTCGAGCAGCGCGCGCAGGCGCAGGTTGGCGCCGACGCCTCCCGCCACGACCAGCCGCTCCAGGCCCGTGCGCCTGATCGCCGCGAGCGACTTCGCGACAA
>DASPXL010000076.1:0-3997 GCA_035637375.1 Burkholderiales bacterium | reverse complement strand
CGCGAAGGGCGATCCGGCGCGGGGCCGGGCGATCGTGGCGAACCGGCAGGTCGGCTTGTGCCTCTTGTGCCACAGCGGGCCGTTCCCCGAGGAGCGCTTTCAGGGCAACCTCGCGCCGGATCTTTCGGGCGTCGGCGCGCGGTTCTCCGAAGGCCAGATCCGGCTGCGGATCGTCGACTCGACGAAGCTCAACCCGCAAAGCATCATGCCCGCGTACTACAAGAGCGAAGGCCTCGCGCGCGTCGCGCCCGCGTTTCGCGGCAAGACGGTGCTGACGCCGGAACAGATTGAGGACATCGTTGCCTACCTGACCACGCTCAAATGACGCAGCCCGGATGACAAGCCGCCGCGAATTTCTGATTCTTGCCTGTGGTGCCTCGTCCCTTACTGCGGCAAGGACGGTCGAGGCCCAGATCGATCCCAACCAGGCGGCGCTGCGCAAGGCCGCCTATCGGGAAGCGCTGCGCAAGGTGGTGGGCGACGCCCAGGTGCGCCGCGGCCGGGTAAAGCTTCAACTGCCGCCCTTGATCGACAACGGCAACTCGGTGCCGCTCTCGGTCGCGGTCGAGAGCCCGATGACCGTCGCCGACCACGTCAAGGCGATCCACGTCTTCACCGAGAAAAACCCGCTGCCGGACGTGGTGAGCGTCACTCTCGGCCCGCGCGCCGGACGCGCCGGCATATCGACCCGCGTCCGCCTCGCCGACACGCAAACCGTGCTCGCGGTCGCGCAGTTGAGCGACGGCTCGTTCTGGTCCGACAGCGCGGACGTGGTCGTCACGCTCTCGGCCTGTCTCGAGGAAGGGTTGATCTGAATGGCGCGCGCAGTCGTCACCTTGCCCGCGCAAGCGAGGCGCGGCGAGATCATCGAGATCAAGACGCTGGCCGCGCACCCGATGGAAACCGGTTTTCGCCGCACCCAGCTCGGCGAGCTGATCCCGCGCGACATCATCAGGCGATTCGTCTGCGCTTACAACGGTACCGAGGTCTTCCGCGTCGATCTGCATCCCGCGGTGGCCGCGAACCCCCTGATCGCGTTCACCACCGTGGCGACCGAGAGCGGCACGATCGCGTTCCAGTGGGTCGGCGACAACGGCTATTCCGTGACCGAGACCGCTTCGATCCGCGTCGAGTGAGCATCTGTACGCGTCCTTGTCTGGTTCTGGCGGTCGCTTGCGTTCTTCTCGATTTGAGAGCCGCCGGCGCCGCCGAGATTCCGCCCGCCGAGCGCCGCTCCGGCTATGAATTCATGGGCCGCGAGACGCGCGCCATGCAGGACGACGACGCCACCAATCCAGGCCTGCTGTGGGTGCTCGACGGCGAGGCGCTGTGGAAGCGCAAGGCGGGTGCCGCGGACCGCGCGTGCGCCGATTGCCACGGCGACGCCCGCGCGAGCATGAAAGGCGTGGCGGCGCGCTATCCGGCCTTCGACGCCGCGCTCGGCCGCCCGGTGAACCTCGAGCAGCGCATCAACGCCTGCCGCACCGGGCGGCAGAAGGCGGCGCCGCTCGCTTTCGAGAGCCGGGATTTGCTGGCGCTCACCGCCTACGTCGCGCGGCAATCGCGCGGGCTGCCCATCGACATCGCGATCGACGAGCCGACCCGGCCGTTTCTCCAGGCCGGCCGCGAAACGTTTTACCGCCGCCAGGGCCAGCTCAATCTCGCCTGCGCCCAGTGCCACGACGACCACTGGGGCGCGAAGCTCGCCGGAAGCCCGATCACGCAGGCTCATCCGACCGGCTACCCGCTGTACCGGCTCGAGTGGCAGGGTCTCGGTTCGCTCGAGCGCCGGCTGCGCAGCTGCCTCGCCGGCATGCGCGCGGAGCCCTACGCGTACGGGGCGCGGGAATTCGTGGATCTCGAGCTCTACCTGATGTGGCGCGCGCGCGGGATGAAGATCGAGACGCCCGCCGTGCGGCCCTAGCAGTGCTAAACTGGAATTCGACGCGAGCCTGCCCGAAGCGCAGATCACGTCGCGTCCACCGGAGGACGCGCCCTGAAGCTCCGCGGCGCGCCGCGGTATCGCAACTCTCACTTCCGAGGGGGAAACCAAGATGTGCAAACTGTGCGACGAAGGAAACCCGCAGGACCATTCCGGTTCGCGGCGTGATTTTCTGAAGGCCGCGACGGCGACCGGGGCCGCCGCCGCAGGTCTCAATCTATTCGCCACGCGCCCCGCCGCCGCGGACGTCGGCGACCCGCCCGAGGACCACGGCCGGCCGGGCCGGCGTTACGTCATCCGCGGCGGCGCCGTGATGTCGATGGACCCGCACGTGGGCGATTTTCCCCGGGCCGACGTGCTGGTCGAGGGCAAGAAGATCCTGGCGGTCGGGCCGAACCTGAGCGCGGGCGGCGCCGGCGAGATCGACGCGCGCGGGCGGATCGTGATGCCGGGCTTCATCGATACGCACCACCACCAGTTCGAGACGGCGCTGCGCAGCTTCCTCGCCGACGGGATACTGATCAACGATGGGTCGAACACGGCGAGCGGGAACACCACTTACTTCGAATTCATCCTGCAGAAGTTCGCCCCTGTGTACAGGCCGCAGGACGTCTATATCAACGAGCTGTTCGGAGGCTTGAGCCAGCTCGACGACGGCGTCACGACAGTGCACGACATCTCGCAGATCCATCACTCGCCTGACCACTCCGACGCCGCGATCCAGGCGCTATTCGATACGGGGCGCCGCGCCGCCTTCGGTTATTTCGAGGGCGCTTTCACGACCAACCCGCACTATGCGTATCCGCAGGACGCGGTCCGCATCAAGAATCAGTGGTTTTCCTCGAGCGACCAGTTGGTCCACATGATCATGGGCGGCGAGGTTTACCTCGGGGCTCCGACCTACTCGCAGTCCTGGCACATCGGGCGAGCGCTCGGTCTCCAGATCGCGGCGCACATCCTCTCTCCGTTCGGGATCCGCCCGATCCTGGACCAGCTCGCCGCGGGCCACGGCGGCAACCCCGGTGACAACATCGGACTCGGACCCGACAACCTGTTCATCCACATGACCGGGATGTCCGACGATGGCTGGAAGGGGGTCCACGACGCCGGCGCGCAAGTCTCGATCGCCTTCCCGATCGAGATGAACATGCGTCACGGCATGCCGCCCATTCTCAAGATGCAGAGCCTGGAGATGGAGCCGTCGCTGAGCACGGACGTGGAGTGCACGATGACGGCAGACTTTTTCACCCAGATGCGCGTCTGCATGAACATGCAGCGCGTGCTCGTGAACCAGATGGTCCTCGATCAGGGATTCCCGCCGAACCCTGTCGATTGGGGGCTTCCGCCAAGCGCAGCGGCCAATCCGTGGCCCTTTGGGCCGTATCCGAACGGTATTCCAGCCCTGCTCACAACCCGCGACGTGCTGCGCTACGGCACCGTGAACGGCGCGAAGGCCCTGCGGCTGGACGGCAAGGTCGGCTCGCTCACTCCGGGCAAGGAGGCCGACATCCTCATCCTCGACGCCGAAGCGATCAACGTGGCGCCGCTCAACCAGGTGCCGGGGGCGGTGGTTTCGCTGATGGATCGCACCAACGTCGAAACCGTGATCGTCGCGGGCAAAGTGCGCAAGTGGAAGGGAAAGCTGCTCGACGTCGCTCTTCCGAACCTGCGCCGGCAGCTGGAGAATTCGCGCGACTACATCTTCGCCGCGGCGGGGATCCCGCAGAATTTGTTCAGCGGGCAATAAAGGCGAATCGTCGGAAGGACGCGGGGCGGGCCCGGCTCGCGGGACCGCCCCGCTCACCGCGCTTCCATCGCCCTGATGAAATCGGCGAGCCGCCGCCCGGCCTCGTCCGGGTAGCGGCGCTCGAGCGCCTCGAGCCCCGCGATCCGGTCAACGCGGAAATTGCGGAAGTCCTCGCGCCGCTCGCACCAGGCGCCGATCGTCCAGGTGCGGCCCCAGTAGTAGAGCGCGAGCGGCCAGACGTCGCGCCCGCTCGGCTTTCCGCCCGCGTCGCGGTAATCGAGGCGCAGCACGCGCCGCGAGCCGATCGC
>DASPXL010000075.1:0-6540 GCA_035637375.1 Burkholderiales bacterium | reverse complement strand
GGACGCGGAACGCGACGTGCTTATCGTAGAGAACACTCCGATCGATTATCTCGACTTCGCAAGTCCGCTCGCGGGCCTCGGCTCGAAGATGGGGATCGACGCCACGAACAAGTGGCCGGCGGAAACTTCACGCGCCTGGGGCCGACCGATCGCCATGCCGTCGGAAGTGAAAAGGCGTGTCGACTTGCTCTGGAAGGACCTCGGTTTGTAGCGAACCGAGCGTAGAAAGAAAAGACCGGCCCGGCTTCTAGACGGAGCCGACGTCAGAATTTGAAGATGAGATTGACCGAGGCCATTTTCGCGTTGGCGCGGCCGACACACGGCCTGATCGAGCAGTCGCCGACCGTGCCGAAGTTCTCGTACTCGAGGCGTATGCCGTTTTCTTCATCCCAGAAATATTGAGCCCCGAATCCGGTCAGCAGGGTGGGATCGCTGCTTTGAAGGCCGGCGCTGGAAGAGCCCGTGACAAAACCGTTGTAAAAAGTCAATCTTGTCGTGGAAAAGAACGCTCCAAATCGGCCGTAAAGGGAGAAATTCGTGGTCAACGGAACCGTTGGCACAGCCGAAAACCCCACGCCCGTTACTTTGTAGACGGCGTCCTGAGTGGTCGATCCATCATTGTATTTGTAATGAAATTTGCCGACCGTTGCGTAGCTCAGCTCTGCCGCCCAGTTTCTGTTGATCTGGTAGCCGATGAACGCTTTAAAACCGGCATCGAATTCTTTTTTGCTTTCACTGCAGGGTCCGCTAGGGCTGCAGGAGGGGGCTCCAAAAAAACTGAAATCCACCGGATAAAATTGAACCCGGGAGTAGCCCACTCCCAATCCCACGTACCAATAGTCTTCCAAGGCATGGGCCGAGGGCGCGCCCGACAGCAGCAACGCTGCGATCACGCACCGCAGGACAGGGTATTTCATCGAGCAGGCCCCTTTCTCCCCTCGAACGCAAAAACCTTCTGAAAAATCGAGTCTTAGCGACACCGCGGGCACTGTAATCTAAGGGGGAAACTTGTGTCAAGCCAATACTTTGGCTGACCTATGTAATCCAACTTCTGCACATTGCGGGTTTATACCACGGAATTTAGATACTTATCGCTGGGGCAAGCAAGCGTGGCGTGGGACCGGAAAACCTTCGTAGTGCCTCCGCCCGCCACACAGCGCCCACCTCCTGAACGAACGCAGCGACGCCGCTCGGGAGTTCAGGGGACTTGAAATTTGCCGACCTCATCCGTATCATTAGCACTCGCTGGAGAGGAGTGCTAATTTTGAGTTCCCCTGTTTATCATGGCCACAGGCTTGGTTAGTGGCCGCTAACTTTTTGAAGGAGGATATTTCATGATGAACAAGATACGTCCCTTGCACGATCGCGTCGTGGTTAAGCGTCTAGACGCGGAAAACAAGTCCGCCGGTGGAATTGTGATCCCCGACACCGCCGGAGAGAAACCCGATCAAGGGGAGGTCGTTGCGGTCGGCAAAGGCAAGATCCTCGAAGACGGCAAGGTACGCCCCCTCGACGTGAAGGTCGGCGACCGCATTCTGTTCGGCAAGTATTCAGGCCAGGCGGTGAAGGTCGAAGGCACCGAGTACTTGGTGATGCGCGAGGACGACATCATGGGTGTCGTCGCTGCGAAGTAAGTCCAACGATTCCATTCAGGAGTGAACAATGCCTGCTAAAGACGTACGTTTCCACGAGCCCGCGCGACACAAGCTGCTCGCCGGGGTCAACATTCTCGCCGACGCGGTCAAAGTGACCCTCGGCCCCAAAGGCCGCAACGTGGTGCTGGAGCGCTCCTTCGGGGCGCCCACCGTGACCAAGGACGGCGTGTCGGTCGCCAAGGAAATCGAGCTGAAGGACAAGTTCGAGAACATGGGCGCGCAGATGGTGAAGGAAGTCGCCTCCAAAACCTCGGACGTCGCCGGAGACGGCACCACCACGGCGACCGTGCTTGCCCAATCCATCGTCAAGGAGGGCATGAAATTCGTCGCTTCCGGAATGAACCCGATGGACCTGAAACGCGGCATCGACAAGGCCGTGGTCGCGGTGGTCGAAGAGCTGAAGAAGCTCTCGAAGCCCTGCACCACCAGCAAGGAAATCGCCCAGGTGGGCGCCATCTCCGCCAACGCCGACGAGGCGATCGGCAAGATCATCTCCGATGCCATGGACAAGGTCGGAAAAGAAGGCGTGATCACCGTCGAGGACGGCAAGGGCCTGCAGAACGAGCTGGAAGTGGTCGAAGGCATGCAGTTCGACCGCGGCTATCTCTCGCCTTATTTCATCAACAACGCGGAAAAGCAGATCTCGGTGCTTGAGGACCCTTACATACTCCTGCACGACAAGAAGGTCTCCAACATCCGAGACCTGCTGCCGATACTGGAGCAGGTTGCGAAAGCCGGCAAGCCGCTCCTGCTCGTCGCCGAGGAAGTCGAAGGCGAAGCGCTCGCGACGCTGGTCGTGAACAACCTGCGCGGCATCCTCAAGACCTGCGCGGTGAAGGCGCCGGGATTCGGCGACCGCCGCAAGGCCATGCTCGAGGACATCGCCATCCTGACCGGCGGCCAGGTGATCGCGGAAGAAGTGGGCCTGACGCTCGAGAAAGCGACGCTGAAGGATCTCGGGCGCGCCAAGCGGATCGAAGTCGCGAAAGAAGAGACCACCATCATCGACGGCGCGGGCGACCCCAAGGCGATCGAGGCGCGCGTCAAGAACATCCGCACCCAGATCGACGAAGCCACCAGCGATTACGACAAGGAAAAGCTGCAGGAGCGGGTGGCCAAGCTCGCGGGCGGCGTGGCGGTGGTCAAGGTCGGCGCCGCAACCGAAGTCGAGATGAAGGAAAAGAAGGCGCGCGTCGAGGACGCGTTGCACGCGACCCGGGCCGCGGTCGAGGAAGGCATCGTCGCGGGCGGCGGCGTAGCCTACATCCGCGCACGCAGTGCGCTGGACACGCTCAAGGGCGAAAACCCCGATCAGGAAGCCGGCATCAGGATCGTGCGGCGTGCCCTGGAAGAACCGCTGCGCCAGATCGTCGCCAACTCCGGCGCCGAGCCATCCGTCGTTATGAACAAGATCGTGGAAGGGAAGGGCAATTTCGGTTTCAACGCGCAAACCGAGCAATTCGGCGATCTGGTCGAGATGGGCGTGCTCGATCCGACCAAGGTGAGCCGGACCGCGCTGCAAAACGCAGCCTCCGTCGCCGGCCTGCTGCTCACCACCGAAGCAATGGTTGCCGAGCTGGTGGAAGAGAAGAAGAACGCCGGCGGCCACGCCCACGGCATGGGTGGGATGGGCGGAATGGAAGGCATGGACATGTAACTCGCTCAGCGAGTTACGTGTCCCGGGCAGGTTTCGGAACAGGGGAGCCAAGGTTCCCCCCGTAACCCCCTTCCTTGGAGTGACCAGAAGGAGCCCCGCTTCGGCGGGGCTTCTGTTTTGGAGCGGTGCGGCAGCGGCTGCGGCTTTGCTACACTGACTGCCCGTGGTGGCCCGTACGCCCGGGCTGTAGGAGGAGGGATCATGATCAGGCCAAGCATCAAGGGGCAGCGCCTTGCCGCCGTGTTCCTTTTGGGTTTCCTGCTGTTTAATTACCCACTTCTCAATCTGTTCGCCGGCCCCGGTCGGGTGTGGGGTATCCCAATACTCTACGTCTACGTGTTCGCGGTGTGGGCGCTGCTGATCGCACTGATGGCGCTGGTGGTCGAAAAGCGCAATGACTAGGAGCCGCTAGAAGCCGTCGGCGGGTCTTCCGCGTCCTGAGCCATGCTCACCGCGCCGGTCATCGTTATCGCCTCCTTCGCCTACGTAGGGCTGCTGTTCGCGATCGCCTTTTACGGCGACAAGCGCGCCGACGCCGGCCGCAGCATCATCGCCAATCCCTACATCTACGCCCTTTCGCTCGCGGTCTACTGCACCTCCTGGACCTTCTATGGCAGCGTGGGGCGCGCGGCCACGAGCGGCATCGGCTTCCTGCCGATCTACCTCGGCCCCACCCTGATGGCGGCGCTTTGGTGGTACGTGATGCTCAAGATCATCCGCATCAGCAAACAGAACCGCATCACCTCGATCGCCGATTTCGTCGCTTCGCGCTACGGCAAGAGCCAAATGCTGGGTGGCCTGGTGACGGTCATCGCCGTGGTCGGAATCATCCCCTACATCGCGCTGCAGCTGAAGGCGATTTCTGGCACGTTCCTGATTATGCTGCAGTACCCGGACGTGGCGGTCATGCCGGACAAGCAGGGAGCGGTGCTGTTCCTCGGCGACAACACCTTCTACATCGCCATGCTACTTGCGGCCTTCACGATCTTGTTCGGTACGCGGCACCTCGATGCGACCGAGCGCCACGAGGGACTGGTCGCGGCGATCGCGTTCGAGTCGCTGGTCAAGCTTCTTGCCTTCATCGCGGTAGGCTTGTTCGTCACATTCTGGCTCTACGACGGCTTCGGCGACATCTTCAGCCGCGCCGGTCAGACGCCTCAGTTGAGCGCCTTGCTGACGTTCGGCGGCGAGAGCGGCAGCTACGCGACCTGGGCCTCGCTCACCTTTCTCTCGATGGCCGCCATCATGTTCCTGCCGCGCCAGTTCCAGGTGACGGTGGTGGAGAACGTCGACGAGCGCCATCTCACCAAGGCGATCTGGCTGTTCCCGCTCTACCTGCTCGCGATCAATGTCTTCGTGCTGCCGATCACCTTTGGCGGGCTGCTGCATTTCCAGAACGGCACGGTGGACGCGGATACGTTCGTGCTGACGCTGCCGATCGCGGAACGGCAGCCGTGGCTCGCGTTGTTCGCCTTCATCGGCGGGCTTTCGGCCGCGACCGGCATGGTGATCGTAGAGACCATTGCGCTCTCCACCATGGTGTGCAACGACCTAGTGATGCCGGTGCTGCTGCGCTTGAAGGTGCTGCGGCTGACCGAATGGCGCGATCTTTCCGGGCTGCTGCTGGGAATCCGCCGCGGGGCGATCGTGCTGATTCTGGTGCTGGGATACCTCTACTTCTATCTCGCCGGGGAAGCTTATGCGCTAGTTTCCATCGGGCTGATCTCGTTCTCGGCGGTGGCGCAGTTTGCGCCCGCCATCATCGGCGGCATCTTCTGGAAAGGCGGCACGCGCACTGCTGCGTTCTGCGGCCTCGCGGCCGGCTTCCTGGTGTGGACTTACACGCTGCTGCTGCCTTCCTTCGCGAAGTCGGGCTGGTTGCCGATCACCTTCCTCTCTCATGGGCTGTTCGGTACCGATCTCCTTAAGCCGCAGCAGCTGCTTGGCCTCCAGGGACTGGACGACATCACGCACTGCCTCTTCTGGAGCATGCTTGCTAACATCGGATGCTATGTCGGCATATCCCTGATCAAGGGGCCGAACGCCGTCGAGCACGGCCAGGCTACCGTCTTCGTCGATGCTCTCAGGCACCCTGCTGCGGCCCCCGGCTCGCGTTTCTGGCGCGGCAGTGCCTCGGTCAACGACCTGCTGGCCCTGCTCGGTCGCTTCCTGGGACCGGACCGGGCGCAAGAGGTATTTGCTGCCTACGCCCGCAGCCGCGGCGCGCGATCGGTCGAGGCCCTCTCGGCCGACGCCGGTCTCGTGCACCACGCCGAGTCTCTGCTCGCCGGCGCCATCGGCAGCGCGTCCGCCCGCGTTATGGTCGCCTCGGTCGTCGAGGAAGAACCGCTTGGCCTTGACGAGGTGATGAACATCATCGACGAGGCCTCGCAGGTTCTCGCTTACAGCCGGCAGCTGGAGCAGAAATCGCACGAGCTGGAAGCGGCCACTAACGAGCTGCGGAGCGCCAACCGGCGGCTGCAGGAGCTCGATCGCCTGAAGGACGATTTCATTTCCACCGTGACTCACGAGCTGCGCACGCCGCTTACTTCGATCCGCGCGTTCTCGGAGATCCTCAGCGACAATCCCCGCCTCGACGAAGGCGAGCGCGCGAAGTTTCTCGGCATCATCGTCAAGGAGTCCGAGCGGCTCACCCGCCTTATCAACCAAGTGCTGGACCTCGCGAAGATCGAGTCCGGCGCCGCGGACTGGCATTCCAGCGAGATCGACATGCGCGAGGTGCTCGAGGACGCGGTCAGCGCGGTGAGCCAGCTGTTCAAGGAGCGGCGGGTCGAGCTGACGCTTGAGCTGCCGCAGAACGTGCCGGGCATCGTTGCCGACCGCGATCGCCTGATGCAGGTGATGCTCAATCTCCTCTCCAACGCGGCCAAGTTCTGCGAGCGTGCGCCGGGAATGGTCACCGTAGCGCTCGTGGAGCAGAGTGGTTTCATTCGCGTGGAAGTGAAAGATAACGGCATAGGCATCGGCCCCGCCGACCAGGACCTTATCTTCGAGAAATTCCGCCAGGCGGGCGATACGCTCACCGGTAAGCCGCAGGGCAGCGGGTTGGGGCTGCATATCAGCCGCCGGATCATCGAGCACTTCGGCGGACGCATGTGGGTGACGAGCCGGCCCGGCGAGGGCGCCTGCTTCTCGTTCACCCTGCCACTCGCGCGCGGGCTCGCGCTGGTGAAAGCGGCCTGAGCTCATGAGCCGCCGGGTGCTCAT
>DASPXL010000074.1:0-4771 GCA_035637375.1 Burkholderiales bacterium | reverse complement strand
GTTCGTTCCGACCCGACGTCGCACATTCGACCACGCCCAAGGCGGGGCTCCTGTGCGCGGTGGCCGGGTTCCTCGCTCGCGTGCCGGTGCGACTCCACACGTTCACCGGCCAGCCCTGGCTCGAGCTCTCCGGCCCGATGCGGTGGTTTTCCATGGCGAGCGATTGGCTGATCGCCCGCCTCAACACGCACTGCTACGCTGACAGTCCCTCGCAACGCGATTTTCTGATAGCTGCAGGGCTGTGCCGGGCCGACGCCATTTCGGTGCTGGAAAGCGGATCCCTGGCGGGAGTCGATCTGGCGCGCTTTGACCCGGAGTCGCTCGCCGAACGCGCCCGGAGGTGTCGCGAGACGCTTGCGATCCCTCACGCTGCCCGGGTCGTGCTCTTCATCGGCCGCGTGACCCGGGACAAAGGACTGGTGGAGCTGGCCGAAGCTTTCTCCCAAGTCAAAGCCTCCGATCCCGGGGCATATCTCGTCGTGGTCGGTCCGACCGAACCGAGACGGGATCCGTTGCCCCCCGCTCTGTTGCAGGCGCTGGAGTCCGACGAACGGATCAGAATGACCGGCTACGACCCCGAACCGGAGAAATACCTCGCCATGGCCGATCTGCTGTGCTTGCCGAGCTACCGCGAGGGCTTCGGGAACGTAGTCATCGAGGCCGGCGCGCTCGGCGTGCCGACTGTAGGGACGCGCATCGATGGGCTTCGCGACGCCGTCGTCGACGGCGTCACCGGGTTGCTGGTGCCGCCGAAGAACGCCGCGGCTCTCGCCGGTGCGCTCGCGAGTCTGCTCAAAGACGACGCAAAGCGAAAGCAGATGGGAAACGCGGCCAGGGAACGCGCTCGAAACCTGTTCGATTCCAGGGTCGTTAACGGCCGCGTTCTGGAGGAATACGAGCGGTTGCTCGGAAATCGCGATTCGGCCCGTTAAAGGGAGAGTTCGCCGGACAGCTATCTCCGGGGTTCCGGCCCGCGACCGTAGCGGTCTTCGAAGCGCACGATGTCATCCTCCCCCAGATAGCTGCCCGACTGGACTTCGATGAGACAGAGCGGTTCCTTTCCCGGATTTTCGAGGCGATGCTTGGCGCCGATCGGGATATACGTGGATTCGTTCTCCGCGAGGAGCATGACTTCCTCGCCGCGCGTCACTTTCGCGGTGCCCGACACCACCACCCAGTGCTCCGCGCGATGCTTGTGCATCTGCAGCGACAGCGCCCCGCCGGGCTTCACCACGATGCGCTTGACCTGAAAGCGCTCGCCTGCGTCTATGCTTTCGTAATACCCCCAGGGCCGGTGGACCCGGCTGTGCGAAATGTGCTCGGTGCGGGCCTGCCGGTCGAGGCGCTCGACCACTTCCTTGACCTCCTGCGCGCGCGCCTTGTCGGCCACGAGGACCGCGTCTTTGGTCTCGACGACGACGAGGTCGCGCACTCCCAGCGCCACCACCATGCGGTGCTCGGCGCGAACGTAGCAGCCTCTCGCCTCGCGCAGGTCCGCGTCGCCGTGGGCGACGTTGTCGTTCACATCCTTCTCGCTGGCCTCCCAGAGCGCGGCCCACGAGCCGACATCGCTCCAGCCGATGTCGGCCTGGACCACGGCGCTCGCAGACGTACGCTCCATTACCGCGTAATCGACCGAGTCCGAAGGACAGGCGGCAAATGCCGCCGGATCCAGCCGGAGGAAATCGAGGTCGCGCGTGCTCGCCTCCCACGCGGACTTCGCCGCGGCCAGAATCTCGGGACGGAAGCGCTGCAGCTCCTCGAGAAAGCGCCCGGGCCGGAAAGCGAACATGCCGCTGTTCCAGAAAAACCGGCCGCTCGAAACATAGCTCTGCGCCGTCTCGGCATCGGGCTTTTCCACGAAGCGCCTGACCCGGAAGCTGCGCTCGCTTCCGGGAATCGGCTCGCCGCGTTCGATATAACCGTATCCCGTGACGGGCCCCTGCGGCGCGATTCCGAAAGTGACGAGCGAGCCGCTCGCGGCAAGGGGGAGCGCAGCGGCGATCGCCGCGTGAAACGCCGGCACCTCGCGGATCAGATGATCGGAAGGCAGCACGAGAAGACATGCGTCGGGGTGGCGGCTCCGGGTGTAAAGCGCCACGACCGCAACCGCCGGCGCGGTATTGCGGCCGACGGGCTCGAGGATCTGGACTTCGGGCTGCACGCCGATTTCCCGCATCTGCTCGGCGACGAGAAAGCGGTGCTCGTCGTTCGACACGACGATCGGAGAGCCGGCGCCGTCAAGGCCTCGCAGCCGCAACACCGTGTCCTGAAGCAAGCTGTGCTCGGAAACAAGAGGCAGGAACTGCTTAGGCAGGAGCCGCCGCGACATCGGCCAGAGGCGGCTGCCCGATCCGCCCGAGAGAATTACCGGGTAAAAGGAGACGCCCACTTGCTCCGCCTTGCGTTCGGATAAAGCGCGTATTGTAGTGGCCCGGATGGCCTGCAGATAGAGGCTTGCTAGAATCCCGCGTCGCAATGAAAAGAGCGAAGCGGCGTCTCCCTCTGTTATTCATCATGCGCATTCTCGTCACCGGTGCATCCGGCTTTGTCGGCGCGGTCCTTTGCCGGGAGCTCGTCGCGAGCGGGCACGCGGTCCGCGCGGCGGTCAGGAGGACGGGTCCGCCGGGCGTCGCGACGCCTGAATCACAGCAAGTCCCGATTCCTGACATCGCCGCCGAATTCGATCGGCGCGCGCTTCTCGATGGCGTCGATGCCGTCGTTCACCTTGCCGCGATTGCCCACCGCTCAGTCGGTTCGGACGCGGAGCTCCGGCGAGTCAATGTCGATGGGACGGTGCGGCTCGCCGAAGCCGCGGCCGGTTTCGTGCGCCGCTTTGTATTCTTGAGCTCGGTCAAGGTACACGGCGAGGACTCGGGCAGTGGGGCGTATGAGGAATCCGACGCTCTCCAGCCCGAGGACTCCTACGGCCGCTCCAAGCTCGAAGCCGAGCGCGCGTTGACGGCCATAGCCGCCCGAAGCGGGATGGAGCTCGTGCTGATCCGGCCGCCGCTCGTGTATGGGCCGGGCGTCAGGGCCAATTTTCTGCGCCTGCTCGGCTGGGTCGACTCCGGGCTGCCGCTGCCCTTCGCGAGCGTGCACAACCGGCGCAGCCTGATCTACTTGGGCAATCTCGTCGACGCGATCGCGCGCTGCGCGGAGCACCCCGCCGCGCGCGGGCCCTTTCTCGTGAGCGACGCGGAAACCGTTTCAACCCCTGATCTGGTATCGCGCATCGCCCGGGCGCTCGGGCGCCCGGCAAGGCTCCTTCCCATGCCGCCCGCGCTGTTGCGCGCGGCGGGCACGCTCGCCGGCCGCCGGGACGAAATCCGGCGCCTGATCGGCAATCTCGTCGTCGATCCTTCCAGGGCGCGCCGAATGCTCGACTGGCGTCCCCCCTGCACCCTCGACGAGGGCCTCGCCGAAACCGCGCGCTGGTTCAAATCCGCGCGCGGCCATCCCGAAAGAACACGCTAGAATGCGCCCCGTGCTCCCCGCGCGGACCAGGTGAACGGCGATGCCGGATATCGCCTTTATTTCACCGCTCGCCTCGGCGCTCGTCACGCTCGCGCTCATCGCCTGGTTGCTGAGGGCGCCGGATCGGCTGCCGCTCGACGTGCCGAACGAGCGCTCGCTGCATGTTCGTCCTGTGCCCCGCTCGGCCGGCATCGCGATGATGGCGGGAATTTTTTCCGGATTCGCGATCCTGCAAACCCCACTGGTCGTTGTGCTTCCCGCCGCGGCGCTTATAGCGCTTTCGCATTTCGACGACCTGCGCGGCCTGCCGATCCCGGTCCGTTTCGGCGCGCAGCTCGCTGCGGCCGCCGGATTCGCCTTCGGTGCGCTCCCTGCAATAGCGCTCCCTCTCCTTCTCCTGATCGTGATCGGCATCCTGTGGGTGACGAACCTCTACAACTTCATGGACGGCTCAGACGGGCTTGCCGGTGGGATGACGGTCGCGGGTTTCGCGTTCCTGGGGACCGGCGCCTGGATGAGCGGCGACGAGGCCCTGCTGATCGAGTGCGCCATTGTCGCGGCCGCGGGCGCCGCGTTCCTGCTGTTCAACTTTCCTCCCGCGCGGCTCTTCATGGGCGATGCCGGGTCCGTTCCGATCGGTTTCCTCGCGGCGGTCCTGTCCCTTTCGGGCTGGCGCGACGGCGACTGGCCGTTCTGGTTTCCCGCGGCGGTCTTTGCCCCCTTCATCGCCGATGCGACTCTGACTCTATTCAGACGGATCCTCGCGCGCGAACGCTTCTGGGAAGCCCACAACAAGCACTATTACCAGCGCCTGGTGCGAATGGGGTGGAGCCACCGCGGCACGGCGCTGGCGGAATATTCTCTGATGTTCGGCTGCGGGGCGACCGCGTTGTGGGCGTTGCGTCAGCCGGTATACTTTCAACTGGCCGCCGCGCTCGGGCTTATCGCGCTTCACGCGGCGCTCGCGCTCTGGGTGGATTGCGCGTGGCGGCGCAGCGAAAACAAACACAGTGAACGCGCTTAAGCCCAACTACCGCGCCGCGCTTGCTTTTGCCCACGACGTGCTCGCCTCCGCCGCGTGCTGGGTGCTCGCTTTCTGGCTGCGCCTGAACCTGGAAATCCCCGAGGAGTTTTTTCCGGCGCTCGCCACGGTGGTGACGGCGGCCGTTCCCTTGCACGCGTTGATCTTCTGGCGGCTCGGCCTGTACCGGGGCAGCTGGCGCTACGCGAGCCTGCCTGACCTGAAGCGCATCGCATTCGCCTGCTTGATCGGAGCGCTCGCGGTGCCCGCGCT
>DASPXL010000073.1:0-4864 GCA_035637375.1 Burkholderiales bacterium | reverse complement strand
TGTTCCTCCGCATCGACGCCCTCGGCGACGACTTTGAGCCGCAGCGAATGAGCCATTGAGATGATGGTCGAGACGAGCGTCATGATGGCCGCGTCTTTGAGCATCGTGATGATGAACGAGCGGTCGATCTTGAGCGAGTGTACCGGGAGCTTGGCCAGATAACCGAGCGAGGAATAGCCGGTGCCGAAGTCATCGATCGCGATGCTCACTCCAAGCACCCGCACCGCTTCCAGCTTTTTCATGTTCGCCTCGATGTCCTCCATGACGAGGCTCTCCGTGATCTCGAGATCGATGCCGGGCGGGACCGCCCCGGGCCTCATCGCTTCCTCGATGGAGGCGACAAAATCGCGCTTGCGCAACTGGATCGGCGACACGTTTACCGCGATGCGCGGCGCCGGCACGCCCTGCTCTGTCCATGTGCGGTGGTCCATGACGGCCCGGCGCAACGCCCAGGCGCCGACCTCCAGGATCAGCCCCGTTTCCTCGAGCAAGGGAATGAATTGCATAGGGGGCACGAGACCCAGCTCTGGGCTTTGCCAGCGGATCAGGGCTTCCACGCTCTCGATGCGCCGGGTGGCCGTATCGACCTTGGGCTGGTAGTGCAGCACGAATTCCTCCTTTTCCAGCGCCTGCCGCAGCTTGTTCTCCAGCGCGAGCTTTTCGCCGATCCTTTCGGTCATCTGTTGCGTATGGAACAGATAGCGTTCCCCGGTCGCCTTCGCTTTCTTCAATGCTGCTTCGGCATTCTGGAACAAGGCGTCCGCGTCGGCGCCATCGCTGGGGAATAGCGCAATGCCGGCCTTGGCGGACACCCTGAGCTCGGTGCCGCTCACCACGTAAGGCGGACCGAAGCATTCCGCGAGCCATTGCTCGACGAGCCGCGCGACTTCGCTCTCGGAGCTCACACCCGTCCGCACGATCGCGAAACGGTCGGCGGCGATCCGCGCCATCCGGATCGGGCCCGCGTGGCCCTCGATGCGCTCGGCGATGTGCCTGAGCAGCTCGTCGCCCGCCTGCCTGCCGAGGGAGTCATTGATGATCTTGAACCGGTCGACGTCCACCACGGCAACGGCGAGCCCGCTTTTTTCGCTTTGGGCTACGTTCACGTATTGCACCAGACGCTCGTGGAACAAGCTGCGGTTGGCAAGACCCGTGAGCGAGTCGTAGTACGCGAGGTAGTCGAGCCTCTCAGCTTTCGCGATGTGGTCGAGCGCGAACGAGATGTCACCGGAGAGCTCGATGAGGAGCTTCATTTCCTCCTCATCGAAAAACCCGACCTCCGTCGCGTACAGGGCCAGCACGCCGACAGCCTCGTCCGACACCAGCAAGGGCAGCACGACCAGAGAATGAAAGCCGCGCTCCGAGGCTTCCCTGCGCAGCAGGATCCGCGGATCCTTCGCCATGTCCTCGACGACCATCGCTCTTCGCTCTCTGATCGCGCGTCCCGCCAGCCCGTATCGTTCGGGGTCGGACTCGTTCAGCGCCAAGGGCATCAACTGGAAGTAATCCTCTTCGCCGCCGTGCCAGGCAACCGGCTTCACGCGCGCCGCCTCGCGATCGACCACGCCCACCCAGGCGAGCTTGAATTTTCCGGCCTCCACCGCGATCCGGCACGCATCGCGGAAAAGCTCGTCCCGGTCGCGCACGCGGACGATGAGCGCGTTGATTCCGCTCAGCACCGCATGGACACGCGTGAGGCGGAGGATTTTTTCCTCCGCGAGTCGGTGCTCGGTCACGTCCTGCAGCGTGCTGAACCATCGCGTTGCGCCTTCGGCATCGGTCTGGCTCTGCAGCGGCTCGATCACCTGGCGTACCCGACTCCATGCGCCGTCGGCGCGCCGCAGCCGGTAGTCGACGTCCTTGCGCGCGCCCGCGCGGGCGGCCTCGATGGCCGTTGCGCGAAATCTTTCACGATCGTCCGGATGCAGGAGGTCGAGCCACTCGCGCGTGCTCCGGGGCATTTGAGCCGATTCCACTCCGATCAGTCGCGGTAGGGTTTCGGACCAGCGCTCGAACGACCCGTCCGGCCCGGTGATGACGTGCGCAATCTTCGCCATGAGCTGGGCGCGGTGCAGCCCCGCCTCGCTCTCCTTCAATCTCTCTTCCGCGAGCCGGCGTCCCCGCCGCACCTCGGCCTCGCGCAGCTCGCGCTTCAGCGCAGGCAGGAGCCGCGCGAGATTGTTCTTCATGACATAGTCGTCCGCGCCGGCCTTCATCATGTCGACGGCGACGTTCTCGCCGATCGTGCCCGAAATGAAAATGAACGGGATGTCGGCCCGGGACTCGCGCGCGATCGCGAGGGCCTTGGGCCCGCTGAACTGCGGCATGGAGAAATCCGAGATGACGAGATGGGGCTGGAACTCGTCCAGCTCGCGCCGAAAGTCCGCTTCGGTCTGCACCCGGTGGCTCTGGAAGTCGAGCCCTCCGCGTTTCAGCTCGCGCTGGATCAGCTCGGCGTCGGATTCGCTGTCCTCCGCGAGCAGTATCCTGAGCGGTTCAGTCATGTTGCCCTGGTCCGGCCTGGCGTACATCGCTAGGCCATTAGCACCAGTTACTCCTAATTGCCGCGAAACACAAGCCGCGCGGGTAGTCTCGACACCGCTATGGGGTTAGTACGACATCCACTGCGGCCGCCTTGCCGAGATGACCTTGGTGTTGACCCCGCACCAGTTCAACCCGCCGAAGAGCCGCCCGTGCTCGATTTTCACGCAGCGATCCATGACCGCCTCGAGTCCCGCGGCCTCGGCCTTCTTCGCCGCTTCGGCGTTCGTCACGCCCAGCTGCTGCCACAGCACTTTCGCGCCGATGGCGATCGCGTCCTCGGCGATCGGCATGATCTCCTCGGTTTTCCTGAAGCAGTCGACGATGTCCACCTTCACCGGGATATCGCGCAGCGACTTGTAGCATTTCTGGCCGAGGATGGCGTCGTATCTCGGATTGACGGGGATCACCGTGTAGCCGTGCTCGATCATGTATTTCGCCGCGAAGTAGCTCGGCCGGAACCAGTCGCCCGAAAGGCCGACGACCGCGATGACCCTGTTCGTCTTGAGGATGCGGCGCAGTCCGGGAATGTCGTCGACCATGGGTTTTCCTTGGGGCGGTCTCTGCGATTCTATCCAATCGGCCCGCGGGCCGCATCGCTGCGGTATAGTTGCGCCTCTCCAGGCACGTCTTTCGCGATGGCAAGCACCGGCACACCCAGGACCGCCGCGCAGATTCTCGTCGACGCGCTGAAAATCCACGGCGTCGACACCGCGTTCTGCGTACCCGGCGAGAGCTATCTCGCGGTGCTCGACGCGCTCTACGACGCGCGCGAGGCCATCCGCCTGATCGTCGCGCGCCAGGACGGCGGCGCCGCCTACATGGCCGAGGCCTGGGCCAAGGTCACCGGGCGCCCCGGGATCTGCTTGGTCACCCGCGGCCCGGGCGCGACCAACGCCTCGATCGGCCTGCACACCGCGTTCCAGGACTCTACGCCGATGATCCTCTTCATCGGCCAAGTGCCGGGCGAGTTCGCCGACCGCGAGTCGTTCCAGGAAATGGACTATCGCCAGATGTTCGGGCCGATGGCGAAGTGGGTCGCGCAGATCGAGCGCGCCGACCGCATGCACGAGTACGTGAGCCACGCGTTTCATCTCGCGATGTCGGGCCGGCCGGGGCCGGTGGTGCTCGCGCTGCCCGAGGACATGCTCACGCAGACGGCGAGCGTGCCCGACGTCGCGCCCTACCAGGTGGTGCAGGCGAGTCCTTCCGCCGGCGACCTGGAGAAACTCCGCGCGCTGCTCGCGCAAGCGAAGCGCCCATTGGCGATCCTCGGCGGCACGGTGTGGACGCGGGAAGCGTGCCGCGACCTGCAGGCGTTTGCGCAAAGCCGCGGCCTGCCTGTCGCCTGCTCGTTCCGCTTCCAGGACTTGTTCGACAACCGCCACGACCATTACGTCGGCGACGTCGGAATCGGCATCAACCCGAAGCTCGCCGAGCGCGTGCGCGGCTCGGACCTCCTGCTCGTGATCGGCGCGCGCCTGGGCGAGATGACCACCGGCGCCTACACGCTGGTCGAGCCGCCGCGCCCGAGGCAAAAGCTCGTCCACGTGCACGCGGGCGCCGAGGAGCTCGGGCGCGTGTATCAGGGCGAGCTGCTGATCAACTCGGGGATGCCGCAGATCGCCTCTGCGCTGAAAGGATTGAAGCTGGACGGCAGCGCGTGGAAAACCTGGCGCGAGCAGGCGCGGGCGGACTACCTGGAGTGGACGAAACCCGCCCCGAACCCGGGCAAGGTGCAGCTCGCCGAGATCGTCGCCTGGCTGCGCGAGCGCCTGCCCGAGGACGCGATCGTCGCCAACGGCGCGGGAAATTTCGCCGGCTGGGTGTCGCGCTTCTACCGCTATCCGGGGCTGCGCACCCAGGTCGCGCCCACCAACGGCTCGATGGGATACGGCGTTCCCGCCGGCGTCGCGGCGAAAGTCGCGCGCCCGGAATGCCTGGTCGTCTCGATCAACGGCGACGGCGATTTCCTTATGAACGGGCAGGAACTGGCCACGGCCGTGCAGTACGACCTGCCGGTGATCTTCGTGGTCGTGAACAACGATATGTACGGCACGATCCGCATGCACCAGGAGCGCGAATACCCGGGGCGCGTCTACGGCACTTCGCTCAAAAACCCGGACTTCGCCGCGCTCGCCCGCGCCTACGGCGCGCACGGGGAGACGGTCGAGGAGACCGCGGGTTTCGCGCCCGCCTTCGAGCGCGCGGCCGCGTCGGGCAAGCCCGCGCTGATCGAGGTGCGGATCGATCCCCAGGCGATCACGACTTCCACGACGCTGGACGCCATCCGGGCCCGTTCTTTGAAGGGTTAGCGGGTCAG
>DASPXL010000072.1:0-3704 GCA_035637375.1 Burkholderiales bacterium | reverse complement strand
GCGAGCAACGGCCCGATCAGCCAAGGCAGCGGAGCGCGCAGGACGCTGAACACCGCGCCACTTGCGCCGCAAACGAGCAGCGCGCTGAAAACCGGATAACGATTCATTCCGCTGCGGAGAGCGAGTTCATTTTCCGACGCAAAAGCGCGAGAAAATCTCGCCCAGCAGGTCGTCCGCGGTAAATTCACCGGTGATCGCTTTGAGCTCGACCTGCGCGAGGCGGAGCTCTTCTGCGAAGAGCTCGCTCTGCGGCATCGCGCGCCCGGCCCGCTCGAGCGCCTCGGCGACGTGGCCAAGCGCGGTGAGATGCCGCTCGCGCGCCATGAATATGTCTTCGCCGCCAGACTGCCAGCCAGCCAGTGCGAGCAGCGCTCGGCGCAGCGCCTCGATACCCTCGCCCGTTCTAGCAGAAAGATGAATACGCCAACCGTCTGCGTCCTCTTCGGCCTGCGGCGCGCCGCCGCAGAGATCGATCTTGTTGAACACCGTGACCGGTCTCAGCTTGCGCGGAAAGCGGGCGGCGATGGCGCGGTCGGCGGCGGTGACGCCGGCACGCGCGTCCACTACCAGGAGGAGCGCATCGGCGCGTCCGATCGCCTCCCAGGTGCGGGCGATGCCGATCGCCTCGACCGGGTCGGCGGTGTCGCGCAGACCGGCGGTGTCGATGATATTCATGGGCACACCCTCGATCTGTATCGTCTGACGCACCGCATCGCGCGTCGTGCCGGGAATTTCGGTCACGATAGCGAGCTCTTCTCCAGCGAGCCGGTTGAGGAGCGACGATTTCCCCACATTGGGTTGGCCGGCCAGCACCACTTGAAGTCCGCTGCGCAGCACACTGCCCTGGCGCCCGCGATCGAGCGAGCGGGCAACTTCACCCTGGAGACGCTGCAGACGCTCGCGTGCGTCGTCCCTGTCGACGGGGTCGATCTCCTCCTCGGGAAAGTCCAGCGTCGCCTCGACCAGCGAGCGCAACTCGACGAGCTGCTTCGCGAGGTTCCCGATCCGCTCGGAGAATTCGCCGCGCAGCGAGCGCAACGCGCAACGGGCCGCGGCCTCGGTGGCGGCCTCGATGAGATCGGCGACGCCCTCGGCCTGCGCGAGATCGAGCTTGTCGTTCAGGAATGCACGCCGGGTGAATTCACCCGGCTCGGCTAGGCGCGCCCCAAGCTCGAGGCATCGCCTCAAGAGCATCCGCAGCACGACGGGTCCGCCATGGGCTTGCAGCTCGAGCACATCCTCCCCTGTATACGAAGCCGGTGCGGGAAAGAAAAGCGCGATGCCGTCGTCAACGGGCTCGCCTTTAGCCCCGCGAAACGTCGCCCGGGCGGCCAGACGCGGCGCGGGAATGCGGCCGAGGAGGTGTGACGCGAGTTCCTCCAGGTGCTTCCCTGAAACGCGCACGATCCCGATTCCCGCCCGCCCCGGCGCTGTCGCGACCGCCGCGATCACATCCGTATCGGACGACGCTGCCATCGGTTCGCCCCTCGGGCGTACCTGCCCGCAATGAGGCGGCGCCTCAGCGCTTCGCGCTGGCGGCGGATTTTTTCCCCCCGATCATGCGGGTGATCTGCCATTGCTGGAGGATCGACAGGATATTGTTGACAAACCAGTATAGGACCAGGCCCGACGGAAAAAAGTAGAACATCACACCGAACGCGAACGGCATGATCATCATGACCTTGGCCTGAACCGGGTCGGGTGGTGTCGGGTTCATCTTCGTCTGAACGAGCATCGAGCCCATCATCAGCGTCGGCAGCACGTACCAAGGATCCGGCGCCGAAAGGTCCCTGATCCAGAGATAGAACGGGGCGTGGCGCAGCTCGACGCTTTCGAAGAGCACCCAGTAGAGCGCGATGAACACCGGAATCTGCACCAGGATCGGCAGGCAGCCGCCGAGCGGATTGATTTTCTCGGTCTTGTAGAGCTCCATCATCGCTTGGTTCATCTTCGTCTTGTCGTCCGCATATTGCTCGCGGAGCTTCATCAGTCGCGGCGTAACCAGCTTCATTTTCGCCATCGAGCGGTAGCTCGCGGCCGACAGCGGGAAAAAAATCAGCTTGATGACCACCGTGAGCAGAATGATCGCAAGACCCCAGTTGCTCATCCAGCCGTGGAACAGCCTCAGCACCCAGAAGAGCGGCGCAGCGATCACCGTAAGCCACCCGTAGTCGACCACCAGCTCCAGTCCGGGGGCAACCGCCTCCAGGTGATCCTGGTCCTGCG
The DNA here is from genome assembly GCA_035637375.1 of Burkholderiales bacterium. Lineage (GTDB taxonomy): Bacteria > Pseudomonadota > Gammaproteobacteria > Burkholderiales > SG8-39 > VBDM01. The sequence goes on along the minus strand of DASPXL010000072.1, from coordinate 1,478 downwards.
GCCCGGCGTACAGCGGTACCACGGCCTGGGCGGAGGCACCGGGTGCGATCGGTCCAAGGGGCACGATCACCCCGGCCGAATACAGGTCTTCGGAGAGCTTACGGGTATAGAACTCGCGCGGCGTCTTGTCCGGAGGCAGGAGCGCGGCCACGAAATAGTGCTGAATGATCGCGATCCAGCCGTTGTCGGGCGTCTTCGGATAAGGCGCTTTGTCCTTGGCGATGTCCTCGAAAGTCACCTTCTGAAACTTGTCCCGCTCGGTATAGAGGGCCACGCCGGTATAAGTCCGCGCCATATAGGGGTCGCTCCCGGGGGACTTGCTGTCGCGGGTGAGTTGGAAATACGCGTGGGTGGCGAGCGGCGCCGCCGTTCCGTTCGAGATTTCCTCGGCGACATCGATGCGATAGCTCGCGCGGCGGAAGGTCAGGATCTTGGCCACTTTGATGCCCTCGGCAGTGTCTGCGTCAAGCCTCACCTCCAGCCTATCCTGGTCCTGCGCGAGAATGAATTCCTTGGCCTTCGCCCGAAACAGCGTCCGGTGATTCGGCAGTCCGGTGCCGATCAGGCCGCTTTGCGCGGAGTAGCGGTGCTCGGGTCCAAACAGCACGAAGTTCTTGTTTTCGTCACGCGTGTCCTTGTGCTTGAGCAATTCCAAATAGACGAGGTCGCCGCCTTGCGTATCGATTTCCGCAAGCATGGTGTCAGTGCGAACGCGCAGCCGCTCGCTGGGCTTGCCCGTCGGCGCGGCACTCGGAGGCATCGCATCCGCAGCTTTCGCCGCGGGCGTCACCGCCGGGCCGCTCGGCGTCGGAACCGTCCCCTGTGTCGCCGGTGCAGCCGGGGGCCGAAGCTCCTTCTGCCACGCGTCCCATAGGAGCAGCAACGAAAACGAGAACACGAAGAACAGGATCAGGCGTTGTGTATCCATCAAGAGAGCGAGAAATCAGGGGACCGGATCATGGCCGCCCGGGTGCCAGGGATGACAGCGCGAAAGACGCCGCAGCGCAAGCCAAGCGCCCCGCGCCGTACCGTGGCGCTCGAGCGCCTCGAGCGCATAGGCGGAACACGAGGGATGGAAGCGGCAGTGCATGCCGAGCAGAGGGCTGGCTGCGTAGCGATAAGCCCGAATGAAAAGCGATAGCAGTTTGCTCACGACGTTCCGGCCAGGCAGCGCTCGATTTCAGCCAAGGCGACCGTTCTCGCTGACAGTCGAATCAGGATATCGCGGCTTCCCAGCCGCGTCTGATGGCCCCGGAACCACTCCCGCAGCAAGCGTTTCGCGCGATTGCGGTCGACCGCACGCGGAAATACGCGCTTAGGCACGATGAGACCGAGTCTTGGAACACCGAGCACGTTCGCTTTGAGCAGCACGCTGAACCCGGGGCGCTTGATGGCTCGCCCTCCGGATAGCAACGCAGCGATATCAGTCGTTCCGAGCCGCTGCCTGCGGGTGTAGCGCCTGCGCTCGCTCAAACGCT
>DASPXL010000071.1:0-10979 GCA_035637375.1 Burkholderiales bacterium | reverse complement strand
TCGACGATCCGCTGATGCTGGGCGGCGCCGGCGGTATGGTGATCTTGCTTGCGGGTTACGCGGCGTACGCCTGGCGCAGAAAGCGCAGCTCCCAATTCGAGAACAGCATCATGAGCGTCGTGCCCTCGGATGCGAACTCGGTGCTGGGCGCCGACGGAGGCCGTAACGTCGACACCGGCTCGAGTTCGTTCCAGAGCGATTTCAGCCAGGTCGGCAAGCTCGATACCGAGGAGATCGATCCGATCGCGGAAGCCGACGTCTACATGGCCTACGGCCGCGATGCCCAGGCCGAGGAGATTCTCAAGGACGCCCTGGCCAAGGATTCCACTCGCCAGGCCGTCCGCGTGAAGCTGCTCGAGATCTACGCCAATCGCAAGGATGCGAGGGCGTTCGAGTCTGCCGCAAACGAGCTTCGCTCCGCGACCGGCGGACGAGGCGCGGAGTGGGAAAAGGCTGCCAGCCTGGGACTGTCGATCGATCCGACGAACCCGCTCTACGGCGGGAAGCCGCAATCCGCGGGGCAGGGTTTCATGGATACCGCGCAGGTTCCGGCCTTTGGCGGTCCTGCCGTTACCGAGCCGGCGCTGGAGGCGCTCAATATCGATTTCGACATCGGCGCGGCGGCAGGAGGCGGAGCTCAAGTGCCCGACATCGATCTTGATGCCGGAACGGCGGGAGACGGGGCCCAAGTGCCGGACATCAATCTCGACGCCGGCGCGCCTTCGTCGGCGGGGTCTGCGCCGGCGGGGCTCGATTTCGATCTTGGTCTGGGCGGGGACAAGCCCGCTGGCGGGACGGCGACCGCGGCGCCGGCCCAGCCGGCGGCGGCCTCGGCTGCCGAGTCCGCCCTCAGCATCGATTTCGATTTGCCCATGGGCGACAAGCCCGCCGAAGCTCCGGCCGCTGCCCCACCCGCTGCCCCACCCGCGGCCCCTGCGGTCGACCTGGGAGCGATCGATTTCGATCTTGGCACACCGGCCTCCGGTGGAGAAGCGAAGACCGAAACGGCGAAGGCGCAGTCGCTCGATCTGGCCTCCATCGACCTCGATCTCGGCGCACCCGGTAGCGGCAACGGCTCGGGCGGCGGTCCGGACGCGCGATGGCAGGAAGTCGCAACCAAGCTCGATCTCGCCAAGGCGTACGAGGAGATGGGCGACAAGGACGGTGCCCGCGAACTGCTGAAGGAAGTGGTGAAGGAAGGCGACGCGGCGCAACAGCAACAGGCTCAATCGATGCTGCAAACACTCGGCTGAGCTTCAACCGGGTTTGACCTTGAAACAATCGGCGCCGCGTGCGCCGATTGTTGTTTTTGGATACGTAAAGTGAGAGTTGCCATCGGAATTGCTTACTGCGGCAGGGAGCTGGAGGGCTGGCAATCGCAGCCGTCGGGCAACACCGTGCAGGATCATCTCGAGCGCGCGCTCTCGGAAATCGCCGGCGAGCGGATCGGCGTGACCGGCGCCGGCCGCACCGATTCCGGCGTGCACGCGAGCGCCCAGGTGGCGCACTTCGATACTACGGCGGCGCGTCCCGATTCCGCGTGGGTGCGCGGCGCAAATTCGCTGCTGCCCGCGTCGATCGCAGTACAGTGGGCAGTGCAGGTGGCCGGGGATTTCCACGCGCGCTATTCCGCCGCGTCGCGGAGCTACCGCTACGTGCTCTACAACCATCCGGTGCGGCCGGCGCTGCTCGCGGGCCTTGTCGGATGGTTCCATCTGCCGCTCGATCTGGGCAGCATGCGCCGGGCGGCCCGGTCGCTCCTCGGCGAGCATGATTTCTCCAGCTTTCGCTCGGCCGAGTGCCGGGCGAAGACCCCGGTGCGCGTGATGGAGCGCGCCGAGGTCTGCGCGAGCGGGCCGTATCTGCTGATCGACTTCACGGCCAACGCCTTTCTGCATCACATGGTCCGCAATATCGTGGGCAGTCTCGTCTACATCGGCAAAGGCGAGCATCCGCCGCAGTGGCTCGCGGAGCTGATCGCCGCGCGCGACCGGCGGCTCGCCGCGCCGACGTTTTCCGCAGCCGGCCTGTATCTTTCGGAGGTGGGCTACGATGCGCGCTGGGGCTTGCCCGCGTTTCCTCGTATGATGCCGTTCGAAACGGCAGCGCCGCGATGAGAACCCGAGTCAAAATCTGCGGCATCACGAGGGTCGAGGACGCTCGTGCCGCCGCGGCCCAGGGCGCCGACGCGATCGGGCTCGTGTTCTATCGCCCGAGTCCGCGCAACGTCACGCCGGAGCGTGCGCGCAGCATAGCGATGCAAACGCCGGCCTTCGTCGCCACGGTGGCCGTATTCGTGAATCCTTCGCGCGAGGAAGTCGAGGAGGTGATTCGCGAATGCGGCGTGACGCTGCTGCAATTCCACGGCGAGGAATCTCCCGAATTCTGCGCCGGGTTCTCGCGGCCCTATATCAAAGCGGCGCGGATTCGCACCGGGTTGGATTTGATAAAATACCTCGCGCCATACGCGAGCGCCCGGGCATGGATGCTCGACGCTTTCCACGGCGATCTCTGGGGCGGAACGGGAGCCGCGTTCGACTGGAGCCTGGTGCCGGAGGGCATGGCGAGACCGATCATCCTCTCGGGCGGCCTGACGGCCGAAAACGTTGCCGATGCCATCCGTCGCGTGAGGCCATATGCGGTCGATGTCTCCAGCGGCGTCGAGGCTTCAAAAGGAATCAAGGACGCCGCGAAAATCGCGGCCTTCATCGGAGCAGTGAAGAATGAAGATGGTTGACCTTCCGGACGAGCGCGGGCATTTCGGCCAGTACGGCGGGGTGTTCGTCGCCGAGACGCTGGTGCACGCGCTCGACGAGCTCAGGCGGGCGTACGAGCGCTGCCGCAAGGATCCGGAGTTCATCGCCGAGTTCGAGCACGAGCTCAAGCACTACGTCGGCCGGCCGACCCCTGTTTACCACGCCAGGCGGCTGTCGGATCGGCTCGGCGGAGCGCAGATCTACATAAAGCGCGAGGATTTGAACCACACCGGAGCGCACAAGATCAACAATACGATCGGCCAGGCGCTGCTGGCTAGGCGGATGGGCAAGCCGCGCGTGATCGCCGAGACCGGCGCCGGCATGCACGGCGTGGCCGCGGCGACGGTGGCGGCGCGCTACGGCATGGAATGTGTCGTGTACATGGGCTCGGAGGACATCAAGCGCCAGGCGCAAAACGTCTATCGGATGAAGCTCCTCGGCGCCACGGTGGTCCCGGTCGAGTCGGGCTCGAAGACCCTGAAGGATGCGCTGAACGAGGCGATGCGCGACTGGGTTACGAACGTCAGCAACACCTTCTACATCATCGGCACCGTCGCGGGCCCGCATCCGTATCCGATGATGGTGCGGGATTTCCAGTCCGTCATCGGCAAGGAATGCCTCCGGCAGATGCCCGAGATATGCGGTCGTCAACCCGATGCGGTGATTGCTTGCGTAGGCGGCGGCTCGAACGCGATGGGCATTTTCTACCCCTACATTCCGAACGAAGCGGTAAAGCTGATCGGCGTCGAAGCGGGCGGTTTCGGCATAGCCAGCGGCAAGCACGCAGCGTCGCTGTGCGCCGGCAGACCGGGCGTGCTGCACGGCAATCGCACCTACCTGCTGCAGGACGAGCACGGCCAGATCCTCGAGACGCATTCGATATCGGCGGGCCTGGATTATCCCGGCGTGGGCCCCGAGCACGCATGGCTCAAGGACACCGGCCGGGCCCAGTACGTCACCGTGGAGGACGCGGAAGCGCTCGCGGCATTCAACGATCTGTGCCACTACGAAGGCATCATCCCCGCGCTCGAGTCCGCGCACGCTCTGGCCTACGCGGCGAAGCTCGCGCCCACGCTCGCCCGGGACAAGATCCTGCTCGTCAACCTTTCGGGGCGGGGCGACAAGGACATGCACACGGTCGCGGAAAAGTCGGGAATCCGGTTTTGAGCGAAGCGCGCGCCACGCTGCTCAACGAGGATTTTTTCGGAGCCGTCGGCCGCGTGCGCGAGGCGAGCGTCGATCTCGTCATCGCCGATCCGCCCTACGGCCTCGGCAAGGATTACGGCAACGATTCCGACCGCCTGAGCGGGGAAGCCTATCTCGAGTTCAGCCGCCGCTGGATCGACGCCGTGATTCCGAAGCTGAAGCCCGCCGGCAGTCTCTATGTATTCCTCACCTGGCAATACAGCCCCGAGGTCTTCAGCTACCTCAAAACGCGACTTGTCATGGTGAACGAGATCATCTGGGACCGGAAGGTGCCGAGCATGGGCGGCAGCACCCGCAAGTTCTCCTCCGTTCACGACACGATCGGCTTGTTCGCCGCTTCGCGCGACTACCATTTCGACATCGACAGCGTGCGCATTCCCTACGATGCCGTGACCAAGCGCGCGCGCACGCGCTCGATCTTCGTCGGCAAGAAATGGCTCGAAGTCGGCTACAACCCCAAGGACGTCTGGAGCGTAACGCGGATCCACCGGCAGGACCCGGAGCGCGAGGAGCATCCTACGCAGAAGCCGCTCGAAATCGTCGAGCGCATGGTGCTGGCGAGCTGTCCGCCGGAAGGATCGGTGCTCGATCCGTTCATGGGAAGCGGCACCGCCGCTGTCGCGGCGCTCAGGCACGGCCGGCGTTATATCGGATTCGAGATCAATCCGGAATACTGCGCTACTGCCAGGCGGCGCATCGCGCGCTTCGGCGAGGCGGACGCCGGAGCTGGAGTCGCGGCGAGTCCGACTTCCGCGGCGTTGTGAATCCAGCGATGTCGCGAATCCAGTCGACCTTCGAGGGACTTGCGCGGCAGCGGCGAAAGGCGCTCATACCCTATGTCACCGCAGGTGATCCGTCGCCGGAGGTGACGGTTCCGCTCATGCACGCGCTCGCCGAGGCGGGGGCCGACGTGATCGAGCTCGGCGTGCCGTTTTCCGATCCCATGGCCGACGGCCCGGTGATCCAGCGCTCGAGCGAGCGCGCGCTGAAAAACCATGTCGGGCTGGACCGGGTGATTGCTTTCGTCGGGGAATTCCGCGGGCGCGACAAGGAGACTCCGGTCGTTCTGATGGGGTATGCCAATCCGATCGAGGCGATGGGGCTGGAAGCTTTCGTCGACGCCGCACGGCAAGCCGGGGTGGACGGCGTGCTGGTGGTCGATTACCCTCCGGAGGAGAGCGCAGGGCTCGCCGCGATGCTGCGCGGGCGGGACATGGACATGATTTTTCTGCTCGCGCCGACTTCGACCGAGGCGCGCATCGAAAAGGTGGCGAAGCTCGCGAGCGGCTACATCTACTATGTGTCGCTGCGCGGCGTCACCGGGGCGAAGCACCTCGATCTCGAGGAGGTCGCGGCGAAGCTGCCGGCAATCCGCGCCAGAACGAAGCTCCCGGTCGGCGTGGGCTTCGGCATCCGCGACGGCGACACCGCGCGCGCCGTGGCGCGCGTCGCCGACGCGGTGGTGATCGGCAGCCGCATCATCGAGGAGATCGAGCAGGCTTCGCCCGAGACCTGCGTGGCGAAGGGGGCGGCGCTGCTCGGGGAATTTCGCCGGGCGATCGACGCATGAGCTGGCTGCAGAAGCTGCTTCCGCCCAAGATCAACCGCACCGCAACGGGCGCGAAGAAGAACGTTCCCGAAGGCTTGTGGAGCAAGTGCCCCTCGTGCGCGGCGGTGCTGTACGCGACCGACCTGGAAAAGAACGCCAACGTCTGCCCGAAATGCGGCTACCACAACCGCATCAGGGCGCGGGCGCGGCTCGAGCTGCTTCTCGACCCGGAGGGGCGCTTCGAGATCGGCACCGAGGTCGCGCCGGTGGACAGCCTGAAATTCAAGGACGACAAGCGTTATCCCGAGCGGCTCGAGGAAGCCGAGAAGGAGACCGGCGAGACCGACGCGCTGGTCGTGATGCAGGGCGCCATCAAGAACGTTTCGCTCGTCGTCGCCGTTTTCGAGTTCGAGTTCATGGGGGGATCGATGGGATCGGTCGTGGGGGAGCGTTTTGTGCGCGGCGTGCACGTGTGCCTCGACCAGCACCTGCCGCTCGTGTGCGTCACCGCGACCGGCGGCGCGCGCATGCAGGAAGGGCTCTTTTCGCTCATGCAGATGGCCAAGACCACCGCGGCCCTCACTCAGCTGTCGGCGCGCAAGCTCCCGTTCATCTCCGTGCTGACCGACCCGACCATGGGCGGCGTGTCGGCGAGCTTCGCCATGATCGGCGATGTCGTCATCGCCGAGCCGCGCGCTCTCATCGGCTTTGCCGGGCCGCGGGTCATCGAGCAGACCGTGCGCGAGAAGCTGCCCGAGGGATTTCAGCGCGCGGAATTCCTGCTCGAGAAGGGCGCGATCGACATGATCGTCGACAGGCGCCAGATGCGCGACAAGCTTGCAAGCCTCCTCACTCTTCTGCTGCGGCAGCCTCCTGCCGCAAACTGAGCCGTCCGCGCGACCGCTTCATGCCGGCACGGAGCCTCGCGGAGTGGCTCGAGTACATCGAGCGCATCCACCCCAAATCCATCGAGCTCGGCCTGGAGCGGGTGGCGAAAGTGCGCGGGGCGCTCGGCGGGTCGAGCCCGGCGGCGGTTTTCACCGTTGCCGGCACCAACGGCAAAGGCTCGACCTGCGCGATGCTGGAGGCGATTCTGCTCGCCGCCGGCTACAAGGTCGGCCTCTATACTTCGCCGCACCTGCTGCGTTACAACGAGCGCGTTCGTCTGGACGGCGTGCCGGTCGCCGATGCGCGCTTATGCGAGGCGTTCGAAGCGGTCGAGCGCGCCCGAGGCGATACTCAGCTCACGTACTTCGAGTTCGGTACCTTGGCTGCCTGGGTGATTTTCGCGGCCGAGCCGCTCGACGCCGCGATACTGGAGGTCGGCCTCGGCGGACGCCTGGACGCGGTCAACGCCTTCGACTGCGATTGCGCGCTGTTGACCTCCGTTGCGCTCGATCACATGGATTATCTCGGCGATACGCGCGAGAGCATAGGCGCCGAAAAGGCCGGGATCTTTCGACGGGGAAAGCCCGCGATCGTCGCGGATCCCGATCCGCCCCGCAGCGTGCATGAGCGCGCAAGCGCGATCGGCGCGGATCTCCGGCTGGTCGGCCGGGATTTCGGATACCAGCGGCAGGGGCGGCAATGGATGTTCTGGGGGCCGCTCGGGCGCCGTTCCGGGCTTGCGTATCCGGCCCTGAGAGGCGCGCGCCAGCTCTCGAACGCGAGCGCGGCGCTCGCGGCGCTCGATGCGCTGCGCGTGCGTCTCCCCGTCGGAATGCAGGACATCCGCAACGGTCTTGCGCGAGTCGAGCTTCCGGCGCGGTTCCAGGTGCTTCCCGGCCGGCCGGCCGTGGTGCTGGATGTCGCGCACAATCCTCAGGCCGCGGCGGTGCTCGCGGAGAACCTCGACGACATGGGTTTTTATCCGCAGACCCATGCCGTGTTCGGCATGTTGCGGGACAAGGACATCGGCGGCGTCTGCCGGGCGGTAAAAAGCCGCATTTCGACTTGGCTCGCAGCCGGCCTCTCGGTGCCGCGGGGCGCGAGCGCCCAGGCGCTGGCCCACGCCCTGGCGAGCGCCGGGGCGGCAGGCGAGGTGTCTTGCTTCGATAATCCCCGCGAAGCCTATGCCGCCGCGACGAAGCGGGCAAACGAAAATGATAGAATCGTGGTGTTCGGATCGTTCCACACCGTAGCCGAAGTCATGCAGGCGATCGAGGCCGCCCGGACCGCGGTGCGGGGGGTGCGCCAAGGGTGTTGAGGAGCTCCGATCGGAGCATTTCGGCAGCGTCGCATGATAGACAGATACCCATCTTCCCAGCGGGCAGCGTCCGCACGCGTCCGGCCCGGCGACGCGATTCGCACCTGTTTTAGGGTCTCTTGGATTGGCAGACGACGCCACCCTGCTTAAGCGCCGCGCGCGCCGGCGCCTGGTCGGGGCCATCGCGCTGGCGGTGCTTGCCGTCGTAATCCTGCCCGTCGTTCTGGACCAGGAGCCCAGACCCGTCACGCAGGCGCTGACGGTGGAGATCCCGAGCGAGGACGGAGGACCTTTCAACACCCGGGTTCTTCCGCCGCTGCCGCCTCCCCCTGCGGCGCCGCGGAAAGCAGCGGAAGACAAGGCCACGGCACCACCGGAATCCAAGGCCGCCGAACCCGCGCCGCGGGCCCGTGCATCGCAGAAGGGGAGCGCCGGAACAACGGACAAGGAACGCGGGAAAACGGATGTGGCGGAGGCGAGGCGCGCCCAGGCGCTTCTCAACGACCAGGCTTATATCGTCCCGCTCGGCGCTTTCAGCAATCCCGACAACGCGAAGCAGGTGCAGGACAGGGCGGCGTCCGCGGGCATCAAGAGCTATACCGAAAGCCTCAAAAGCCCTCAGGGCGAGCACACGCGCGTGCGCGCCGGACCCTTCACGAGCCGGGACGCCGCGGAAAAGGCGCGGGACAAGCTCAAGTCGCTCGGCCTTGAAGTCGGGCAGGTGTCACAGCGATGACCTGGTTCGACTTCGGCGTGCTGATCGTCCTCGTGGTGTCGGTGGTGATCAGCCTGTTCCACGGCCTGGTGCGCGAGATGATCTCGCTCGGAGGATGGGTCGGCGGATTCATACTGGCGATGTTTTTCGGCGGCAAGGTCGCGGGGCTTCTGCCGCAAAGCCTGAGCCCGCTGATGAGCGGCCTGATCGGTTTCCTGCTAGTGTTCGCCGGCGTGCTCGCGATCGCCTGGATCGCCGGGCTCGCGCTCTCGTCCGCGGTGCGCGCATCCGGGCTGGCTCCCGCAGACCGGGCGCTTGGAGGGGTTTTCGGGTTCGTGAGAGGACTGATCATCGTGCTCGTAGTCGTGGTGCTTGCCGGATTGACCCCGCTCCCGCGCGAGCCTTTCTGGCATGAGGCGCTCCTCTCGGGGCCGTTCGAGGCTGCGGCGCAGGCCTTGCGGCCCTATCTGCCCGAGGGCCTGGCGCGCCGCCTGAGGTATCGCTGAGCTCTCAGGGATAAAGCATATGTGCGGCATCCTCGGAGTCGTCGCAAAGACGCCCGTCAACCAGTTGCTCTACGACGGCTTGCTGCTGCTGCAGCACCGGGGCCAGGACGCGGCCGGCATCGTCACCTCGGAACACAAGATGTTCCACATGCACAAGGGGCCGGGGATGGTGCGCGACGTGTTCCGCACGCGCAACATGCGCTCGCTTTCCGGCGGAACCGGGATCGCGCACTGCCGCTATCCCACCGCGGGCTCGGCGTTCAACGCCGCGGAAGCCCAGCCCTTCTACGTCAATTCCCCGTTCGGGATCGTCCTCGGCCACAACGGCAATCTGACCAATTCGGGGGCGCTGAAGCAGGAGATGTTCCGCCAGGACCTGCGCCACATCAACACCAACTCCGACTCGGAGGTGCTGCTCAACGTTCTCGCGCACGAGCTTGAGCTCGCGGCGAAGGGCCAGAAGCTCGATCCCGAGACCATCTTCACCGCGGTGGCGAACGTGCACCGGCGCTGCCGCGGCGCCTACGCCGTGGTGGCCTTGATCGCGGGCTACGGGCTGCTCGCCTTCCGCGACCCGTTCGGGATTCGGCCGCTGGTGTTCGGACGCAATCAAACCGACGGGGGACCCGAGTACCTGGTCGCATCCGAAAGCGTCGCGCTCACCGCTTTCGGCTTCGAGCTGGTGCGCGACGTTCTGGCCGGCGAAGCCATTTTCATCGACGAGGGCGGAACCTTCCACAGCCGCCAGTGCGCGGCGAAGCCCGTGAGCGCGCCCTGTATCTTCGAGTACGTCTACCTTGCGCGGCCCGACTCGGTGATCGACGGGGTCTCGGTGTACGAGAGCCGGCTGCACATGGGCCGGCAGCTCGCGCAGAAGATCAAGCGCACGATGCCCGGTCTGGGCGTCGACGTCGTGATCCCGGTCCCGGACACGAGCCGGCCGAGCGCGCTCGAGATCGCTCACGGCCTGAACGTGACGTACCGGGAGGGCTTTATCCGCAACCGCTATATCGGCCGCACTTTCATCATGCCCGGCCAGGCGATCCGCAAGAAATCGGTTCGCCAGAAGCTGAGCGTCGTCGGGCTCGAGTTCAAGGGCAGGAACGTCCTGATCGTCGACGACTCGATCGTGCGGGGAACGACGGGCCGCGAGATCGTCCAGATGGCGCGCGAGGCGGGGGCGAACAAGGTGTTTTTCGCCTCGGCGGCGCCCCCGGTGCGGTTCGCAAACGTGTACGGCATCGACATGCCGACGCGCGCCGAGCTCATCGCCACGGGGCGGAACGAGGAGCAGATCGCGCGCGAGATCGGGGCGGATGCGGTCATCTACCAGGATCTCGACGCGCTGAAGGCCGCGGTGCGCGCGGTCAATCCCAAGCTCACCCAGTTCGAAACCTCGTGCTTCGACGGCGTGTACATCACCGGAGACGTGACCAGCGAATACCTCGCCTCGGTCGAGCGGCAGCGCGACGCCGGCCGGCAGGAAGGCGAAGAGGAAGCCGAGAACAATCAGCTCGATTTGAACGCCGTGTAACGATTTGACATCCCCGCGCCGGGATAGTAAGGTGCGCACTGCGCCGATTTGATAAACAGCTTGCGGGCGCGTAATAAATACGGCTAAAGCGTGGTGAAGACCCGTCTTAGCGAAAGCTGGACGGGTTTTTTTATTCGGGAATTTCACATGCAGAACTACGACATCGAAACGCTGGCGGTGCGCTCCGGCATCCATCGCAGCCAGTTCAACGAGCACTCCGAGGGACTCTATCTCACTTCGAGCTTCGTGTTCGAGAATGCCGCGCAAGCCGCGGACCGGTTCTGCAACAACGCGCCCGGGAACATCTATTCGCGCTTCACCAATCCCACGGTGACCGCGTTCCAGGAGCGGCTCGCGGCCCTAGAAGGTGCGCAGGCCTGCGTCGCGACCGCCTCCGGAATGTCGGCCATCCTGGCGACCGCGATGGCGACGCTGAAGGCCGGCGACCACGTCGTGTGCTCTTCGGGCGTGTTCGGCGCGACCGTGCAATTGTTCAGCACCGTCCTT
>DASPXL010000070.1:0-1778 GCA_035637375.1 Burkholderiales bacterium | reverse complement strand
CCGTAGTCGTCCTTGTCGATGCGCGCGATGGTCTCGTCGATCTTCTTGATGAGCTTGCGCTCGCGGTCGCGGTTGCGCAATTCCAGGGCGATATCGGATTCCTGGCTGGCGCGATCATTGGGATCGGCGAACACGGTCGCGTCGTCCTGCATCGCGTGGACCGTCCGGTCGATGTCCTGCGACAGCTCCACCTTCAGCGCCTCGAGAACCTTCTTGAAATGCGCGCGCTGCTTGGGACTCATGTACTCCTCGCCTTTTTTCGGCAGGTAGGGCGGGAAGGATCTGTGCAGCAGCTCCAAGTCGCGATCTCCGCGTTGCAAAATCAAAGGCGAGTTGATACCAGAAATCCACAGGGCGGGCAAGTGAATTCTCGCGGGAAATCGCCAATCTCTCCGCGTTGACCGTGCCGGGGACGAAGGCGTAAGATGCCACACCCGCGGGGTGTGGCGCAGCCTGGTAGCGCGCTTGCTTTGGGAGCAAGATGTCGGGAGTTCGAATCTCTCCACCCCGACCCGATTTTGCAGCGCGCTTTCGCGCTGGAGCCGCCGGGCGGGCCGCAGCGCGCCGTAACCGTGCCCGTAGCTCAAACTGGATAGAGCACCAGCCTTCTAAGCTGGGGGTTGTGGGTTCGACTCCCGCCGGGCGCGCCATGGTTTCTTCCACGCTGCCGGCTTTCGCCGGCAGGCCCGAGCCCTTCAAACGAAAGGAATTTTCCGATGATTGACCTCTATACGTGGCCGACGCCCAACGGGCACAAGATCCACATCATGCTCGAGGAAACCGGGCTCAGGTACGAGATTCATGCGGTGAACATCCGCACCGGCGAGCAGTTCGACCCGGAGTTTCTGAGAATCAGCCCGAACAACAAGATCCCGGCGATCGTCGATCGCGAGGGACCCGACGGGAAGCCGATCCCGGTGTTCGAGTCGGGCGCGATTCTCGTCTATCTCGCGGGGAAAACGGGAAAGCTGCTGCCTCGCGACGATCGCGGCAGGTACGTCGCGCTCCAGTGGCTGATGTTCCAGATGGGATCGGTCGGCCCGATGATGGGTCAGGCCGGGCATTTCCGCAGCAATGCCGTGCCCGAGCGCATCGACTACGCCATCAACCGCTATACGAACGAAGTCAGGCGGCTGCACGGCGTGATGGAGAAACGGCTCGCGGAGGTGCCGTACTTCGCCGGTGCGGAATATTCGATCGCGGACATCGCGATTTTTCCGTGGCTGCGGGCGAGCGAGCGAAACGGCATCAACTGGGCCGAGTTTCCCAAGCTCAAGAAATGGTTCGATCGAATTGACGCGCGCCCCGCCGTGCAGCGCGCGCTGAAGGTGCTCGCAGAAGTACAGACTACGCCTCCGGGTCAGTACGACCCCAAGGCGCGCGAGATCCTGTTCGGTGCAACGCAGTACCAGCGGCACTGAAGAGGGCGCATTTCGGCTGGCTCACCGCCGCTCCGGGGCGGCCTCCTGCATCAGGTTCCGATCGATGAGGGTGATCTCGATACGGCGGTTTTTCTTCCGCCCTTCGGCGGTGTCGTTCAGGGCGATGGGCTGGTATTCGGCGCGGCCCGACGCGACCATCCGCTCGGGCGGAATGCCCACTTCCTGCAGATAGCGCACGACGGTCGTCGCGCGCGCGACCGACAGTTCCCAGTTGGATGGAAAGATCTTCTGCAGCGATTTGGTGATCGGCACGTTGTCGGTATGGCCGACGATCCGGATGACCTTGTCGTCGTACCCCTTCAGCGCCTCGCCGACCTTTTTCAGGACCGCTTTGCC
>DASPXL010000069.1:0-4628 GCA_035637375.1 Burkholderiales bacterium | reverse complement strand
GCCCCCGTATTTTTCGATCAATTTGATGTCCTCGATGACCATGGCGCGGTCCACGGCTTTGCACATGTCGTAGATGGTGAGCAGCCCAACGCTTGCCGCGGCGAGCGCTTCCATCTCCACTCCGGTGCGGCCGATCGTTTCGACGGTCACGGCGATTCGAATTGCCGGAGGACGCTTCTCGGCGGTGAACTCCGCGGAGACCCGCGTCAGGGCGAGGGAGTGGCACAAGGGTATCAGCTCGCCCGTCCGCTTCGCCGCTTGAATCGCGGCGAAGCGCGCGACGCCGAGGACGTCGCCTTTCTTTGCGCCGCTGCCGAGGATGAGCTTCAACGTCGAGGACGCCATGCGGATCGCGCCGCTCGCTCGCGCGACGCGGTGCGTCTCGGGCTTGTCTCCGACATCGACCATGTGGGCCTGCCCGGAACGGTCGAAATGGCTCAATCTTTTTGAACGGATCATTCTTTCGCCTTCGAGCACGGCGCAAATCGGGTCCGGTGAGCCAAACGAAGGGCGCATCCCGCGGGAACCCGGAGCGGACAGCGGTATCATATTATCCATGAGAATCCTCGTAGCGTGCCTGGGCCTGGCCGTGCTGGTCCCGCAAGCAAAAGCGCAGGCCCTCCCGGAGTTGGGTGACACGTCCGGTGCGCTGCTATCGCCCCACCTGGAGCGCAAGATAGGCGAGGAGGCGATGCGGGAGATCCGTCTGCGGGATCCGCGCTTTCTCGACGATCCGGAGCTGACCGAGTATATCAACGATATCGGGAGGCGCATTGTGGCAGCCAGCCCCGAGGCGCGTCAGGACTTCGAGTTCTTTCTGGTGCGGGACAACACCATAAATGCCTCCGCGCTGCCCGGAGGGTTCGTGGAAGTACATACGGGCCTCCTGCTCGCGGCGCAGACGGAGTCGGAACTCGCGGGCGTGCTCGCTCACGAGGTGGCCCACGTTACCCAGCACCACCTTGCCCGCCTGCTCGGGAAGCAGGAACAGATGTCGATCCCGATGCTTGCGGCGGTCGTTCTGGGGCTGCTCGCGGCGCGCTCTAATCCCGACGTGACCCAGGCGGTCATTGCCGGCGCAGGAGCCACCAGCATCCAGTCACAGCTCAATTACACCCGCGATTTCGAGCGCGAGGCCGACCGGATCGGCTTTCAGTTCCTGCAGCAGGCGGGCTTCGACGTCGGCGGCATGGGTTCGTTCTTCGAACGGATGCAGAAAGCGACGCGGCTGTACGAGAACAACGCGCCGGCCTATCTGCGCACTCACCCGCTCACCAGCGAGCGCATCGCCGACATGCAGAATCGCGCGCAGACGGCTGCCTACAAGCAGGCGCCCGACAGCATCGAGTTTTCCCTCGCGCGCGCTAAGCTGCGCGCCGAGCAGGGCCTGCCGCGCGAGGCCGTCTCTCATTTCGCAGAGCTGGTGCGCGAGCATCGCTACGCCGACGAGGCCGGCGCGCGCTACGGACTGGCCAGTGCGCGCGCAAGGGCGCGCGAGTTTTCCGCTGCCGCAATCGAGGTCGAATCCGTGCGCAAGCTCGTCGGGGCCCACCCCATGGTGGAGCTCCTGGCGGCGCGCATCCGCACGGGTGCCGGGGACGCGGCGGGGGCGCTCGAGGTGTTGCGCGCCGCCCTGGGGCGGGCTCCCAACTATCGGCCGCTTCACTACGCGTATGTGGAGGCGCTGCAGGAATTGGGACAGCACCAGGCCGCGCTCGCCTGGCTCGCGGAGCTGGTGAAGAGCTACCCCCGCGATGCCCGACTGTACGGCATGCAGGCCAAATCCTACGCCGCATCCGGCAAACGACTCCTGCACCATCAGGCGCTTGCGGAAAACTATGTTCTGCAGGGTACCTTGCCGGCGGCAATCGAGCAGCTGCAGCTCGCGCAGAAAAGCGGGGACGGCGATTTCTATCAACTCTCCGCCGTCGAGGCCCGCTTGCGGGATCTGCGCGTGCTGCAGGCCGAAGAGGCGAAACGCCGCTAGGGGAGGGCCGCGCCTTTTCCCGGCGATTCGAAGTAGGCTTCGTAGAGAAGATCGAACGTCTTCTCGCTTTCCGCGAACAGCTCTTCGTCGCTGTTGCTGCGCCGGCGCGCTCCCTGGAGCAGCGTGTCCACTCCCGCGGCCTCGGCGACCAGCGCTCCGCCCGTGTCGAGAAAATGCACGAGCGTCCCGATTCTCGCGAGCGTCTCGTTCTTGTCCAGGCTGAAGCTCGCGAGCAGCTCCTGAAACGTCACCTTGTCCTTGCTGTTCGAGAAAGTCGCTCCCTCGAAACCAAACCCGACCGCGGTGGAGGGACACTCCTGACCCTTGTCCAGCCACAGCAAGGTGGCTTCCGGGTCGATGAAGCGCCGGATCAGCCAGGCGGAAGCGAGCCGGTCGGCCCAAAGGGGTTTGCGGGTCGCCCAGACGCGCTTGAAGTAATAGCGTCCCGTTTGCGTCACCCCGCCCGCTTTGGGCGCGTCGGGGAACATTCTCTTGCGCACCTCGGCTTCGGTCTCGCGCAGCACCTGTTCGGCCTTTTCTCTTACGGGCGAGGTGAAGAAATCGAGCGCGCTGATCGCCTCGAACTCGCGGCGCTGCTTGTTGAGAACGCGCGCGATCGCGCTGGGGTCCGAGATCCCGTAGCCCGCGCGCAGCCCCTCGACCGCCTTGATCAGCTCCTGGTATTTTCCGGTCCGGTCAAACAGGGATCGGAACGTCTGCCCCTGCTCGGCGTCGGAATGGGTCACGTGCAGGACATGGGCCGAGCCGTTGATGCGGGCCATGTGTTCCGACAGGCGCTGCAGCCCCTGGCGGTTTACCCGGTTATCGGGCAGCACGTAGACGCCCTCGCGCAGCACCGCGCAACCCAGGGATTCGAGCGTGCGCAACACGCGCATCCGCGCCGCGGGATCGTCCGTTGAAAAACTGGCGACGTACACCAGCCACTTCGAGTCAGGTCGTGGTGATAGCTTTTCCTTGGCCAAAGCTGCTCCCTGCGGAGTGCATCCCAAAGGCGTCCCAGTTTAAGTTTCGCGAGCGGTTTAGGCAACCGACGACTCAAGGCATGTCCCGCTTCGGCACATAAGACCGTGTGTGCGTTACCTCGCTTCGTCTCAGAATCGGTTTGGTATATAGTTTTACCCCCGACCGCAAGCGAGCGACGATGACGAATTTCGACAAGGATCTGGACGTGCGCGGCCTCAATTGCCCTCTGCCCATTCTGCGCGCAAAGAAAGCGCTCTCGGAGCTGGCGAGCGGGCAGGTGCTGCGGGTCCTCGCCACCGATCCCGGATCGGTGAAGGATTTTCAGGCGTTTGCGAGGCAGACCGGCAACCAACTGGTCTCGCACGCCGAGGCGGACAGTATCTTCACCTTTTTCGTGAAGAAGAAGTGATCGACGTGCGGCCGGTCGATCGGTCGCGCGGTTACCGGATGATTCCCTGCTTGACGTAGACGGGTCTGATGGCTCTCGCCCAACTCTCCAGGCCCAGGGCGAATGTGCCTCCCGCCAGGACCACTATCAGGCCGCATCCGAGCAGAGTTCTGTGGGCCCCGATCACTTCAGCGAGCGCGCCCGCGATGAAATTGCCGATCGGCGCAAAACCGAGAAAACACATGACGTACATGCTGATCACCCGTGCGCGTTTGTCCTCATCGGCGACGGTCTGCAGGATGGTATTGACGGAGGCCGCGGTGACGACGAGCCCGGCACCAAAGACCCCGAGGAACGTGAGCGACAACCAGAGAGTTCCGGACAAGGAGAATCCGGACAAGGCGACGCCGGCCATCACTGTGGCGGCGGCGACCACCCGGCCGAGGCCGCGCACCGAACTGCGCGCCGCGAGAGCGAACGTGCCCAAGATGGCGCCAAGCCCTACCGCACCGATGAGAAAGCCGAAAGTCCTCGAGTCGCCGCTGAAGGTCTCGGCCGCGAAAATCGGCATCAGCGAGGACCAGGGCGCGGTGAAAAAACCCATCACCATGAGGAGCAGCAAAAGACGCCGACTGCCGGTGAAACCGAAGGCATACTTGATTCCCGATGCGAGCTGGCGCCACCACCCGATCCGGGTATCGGGAAGCTCGCGCGGTTTCACGCGGACGACGGCGTAGGTCACGATGATCGCCAGGTAGCAAAGAGCGTTGACGAAAAAGCACCACGCCTCGCCTAAGACAGCGAGGACCAGCCCCGCGACGGAAGGCCCGACGAAGCGCGTCGACTGGAACAGCAACGATTGGAGGGCGATCGCGTTGGGCAGGTCTTCCCTGTGCTCTATCAGCTCCAGCAGGAACGCCTGCCGCGTCGGCGTCTCGAAGGCGGTGATGATCCCGAGAAAAAGGGCGAGCGCGATCAGGTGAGGGACGCGGACCGTGCCAGCGAAAGTGAGCAGAGCAAGCGTCAGGGCTTGCAAGAACGCCAGCGACTGGATCAGCATCAGCATGTGCTGGCGATTGACCCGGTCGGCCCACACGCCTGCTATCGGGGACAGGAACAGTATCGGCAGCTGTTGCGCTCCCGCGGTCACGCCGAGCAGCAGCGCCGAGCCGGTGACGCGGTACACCAGCCAGCTCATCGCCACGGTCTGCATCCAGTTCCCGAGCAGCGACAAGCCCTGACCGGCGTAGAAGATACGAAAATTCTTGG
>DASPXL010000068.1:0-3636 GCA_035637375.1 Burkholderiales bacterium | reverse complement strand
CTCCTGCGTCTTGTCGAGCACATAAGGAAACGGGTAGCCGAACTCCGCCTCCACTCTTTTCATATTCTCGAACGAGTCCTCCGGGTAATCGGCCGGATCATTCGACATGATCGCTATGGAGCCGATGCCGTGACCGGCAAGGTCCTCGCAGTCGCGCACGATGCGCTCGCGCACCGCCTTGACGTAAGGACAGTGATTGCAGATGAACATGACGAGCAGTCCGTTCGGACCGCGGCTCGACCCCAGGTTGCGGCGCACGCCGTCGGTGCCGGGGAGATCGAAGTCCGGTGCTTTGGCACCGAGACCGGCGAGGGGTGATTGCAGGCTTGCCACGCGAGGAAGCGCGAAGGGATATGGTTAAAATCGTAGCATGAAACACATCGCAAACCGCGTCGCGCCCCGGTTTTTCGCGCCGGTGAAGCTTTCACCCGGCACCGAGATCGAGCTGCCCGAGCGAGTGGCGCGGCACTGCGCGGTACTGCGCCTGCGTCGCGGCGAGACCGTGATCCTATTCAACGGCGAGGGCGGCGAGTGTACAGCGGAGCTCACGCGGGGTTCCCGCGGCAACACGCACGCCCATGTGATTTCGAGGCAACCGGTCGAACGCGAGTCGCCCCTCGCGATCGCGCTCGCGCAGTGCGTATCGAGCGGTGATCGCATGGATATCACCCTGCAGAAGTCCACCGAGCTCGGCGTCGCGAGAATCGTGCCGATCGCGAGCGAGCGCTCCGTGGTCAGGCTGTCGAGCGACCGGGCCGATCGGCGCGTCGAGCACTGGCGCAACGTGGTAATCGCCGCCTGCGAACAATGCGGGCGCAATCGCGTGCCGGAAGTCGCCGGAATCACGGAGCTCGATACGTTTCTCGCCGGGGCCGGCAGCGACGAGCTCCGGCTGCTACTTGCGCCGAATGCCTCGCGGGCCATGAAGCATCTGATACCGGGGCGAGCCGTGACGCTGCTGGTCGGCCCTGAAGGGGGATTTACACCTGAGGAGCGGCGACGCGCAGAGGATAGCGGATTCGTTCCGGTGTGCTTCGGTCCGCGGGTGCTGCGCACCGAAACCGCGCCGCTCGCCGCGATCGCGGCGATGCAGGCGCTGTGGGGCGACTGCTAAAATCGGGCTTCCCTACAACAACGATAACCATGCCGGCCCATCCCGACGCCCAGTTCATCCGCTGGTTCCGCTCCGTCGCCCCGTATTTCCATGCGTTCCGCGGCAAGACATTCGTGCTCGCCTTCGGCGGGGAAATATTCGCCGAGCGCAAGTTCGTCGAGCTCGCGCACGACATCAACCTTCTGCACAGCGCCGGCATCCGCGTGGTGCTGGTGCACGGCTCGCGCCCGCAGATCGAGGCGCAGCTCAAGCGCCGCAAGGCCCGCTCCCGCTATGCCAAGGGCCTGCGCGTCACCGATCCGATTGCGCTCGAATGCGTAAAGGAAGCGGTCGGCCTGCTGCGCGTGGAGATCGACGCGCTGCTGTCGCTCGGGCTTCCGAACTCACCCATGGCGGGAGCAGTAATCAACACCGTCTCGGGAAATTTCATCACGGCGCAGCCGATGGGCGTGCATGACGGGGTCGATTTTCAGTACACCGGCTCGGTACGCAAAGTCGACGCCCAGGCGATCTCGGGCTGCCTCGATGCAGGCAACATCGCGATCGTCTCCCCGGTGGGCTATTCACCCACGGGTGAGGTCTTCAATCTGGCGATGGAGGACGCGGCCGTGGCGACTGCGACGGGTCTGCGCGCCGAGAAACTCGTCTTCTTCTCCGACGCGCCTGTCGAAGACAAGGAAGGCGAGCTTCTACCCGAGCTGACCGCGCAGGAGGCTGCCGAGCTGCTCGCGCGCGGCAACCGACTCACGGCGGACACCCGGCTCTATCTGGCGCATGCGGTCGAGGCGGTCCGCGGAGGCGTGCAGCGCGCCCATGTCATCAGCCGTAAACTCCCAGGTGCCCTGCTGATCGAGCTTTTCACGCACGAGGGCTCGGGCACGATGATCACCGCGGACAAGGTGGTGAAATTGCGTCCCGCCGCGATCGACGACGCGGGCGGAATTCTGAAGCTGATCGAGCCGCTCGAGGAGGACGG
This sequence comes from Burkholderiales bacterium, assembly GCA_035637375.1. Taxonomy (GTDB): domain Bacteria; phylum Pseudomonadota; class Gammaproteobacteria; order Burkholderiales; family SG8-39; genus VBDM01. The sequence goes on along the minus strand of DASPXL010000068.1, from coordinate 1,546 downwards.
AACGCTCGTACGCCGGGGGCGCGAGCTGCTCGAGCGCGAGATCGCGCGCTTTGCCGTCATCGAACACGACGGTGTCATCGTCGGCTGTGCGGCGCTCTACCCGTTCTTGGGCGCCCGTGCGGGCGAGCTCGCCTGCCTCGCGGTGCGGCCGGATCACCGCGACGAGGGCTACGGAGAGCGCCTGCTGCGGCACGTCGAGGTCCAGGCGCGCGCCCGCAGGATGAAGAAGCTCTTCGTGCTCACGACGCGCGCAACGCACTGGTTCATCGAGCGCGGCTTTGCCGAGGCGACGGTAACGGCGCTCCCGAAGGAAAAGAAGGAGTTGTACAACTACCAGCGGCGCTCGAAGGTTCTGGTGAAACGGATCTGAGCTCCTGCGCGGCGTTCTCGGCAAAAACGATTCGCGCTAGAATGGTCGCTCCCGCAAGCACGGAGCAGCGACCATGGCAAGGATGGTGAAGTGCGTCAAGCTCGGGCGCGAGGCCGAAGGGCTGGACCTGCCACCCTACCCCGGTGAGCTCGGCAAGCGCATCTACGAGAGCGTTTCCAAGGAAGCCTGGCAGGGCTGGATCAAGCACCAGACCATGTTGATCAACGAGAACCGGCTGAACCTGGCCGATTCGCGCGCCAGGAAATATCTTGCCGAGCAGATGGAAAAGCATTTCTTCGGCTCGGGCGCCGATGTCGCTTCGGGTTACGTACCGCCGAAAGAATAGAGTCAGACTACGACGTCAAGAGGGTCGCTTGATTTGATCCCGAATTCTATTTGCGCGTCATCGTTTTCACACCCGATTGGTTTCCCAGAAGCAGCACGTCTGCCCCGCGCCGCGCGAACAAGCCGTTGGTCACGACGCCAGTTACGTTGTTGATGGCTGTTTCGAGCTCGACGGGATTCAGGATCGACAGTCCCCAGACGTCGAGGACGATGTTGCCGTTGTCGGTCGTGAAACCCTCACGCAGCTTCGGCTGACCGCCTAGCCTCACCATTTGCCGCGCAACGTATGCGCGGGCCATCGGGGTCACCTCAACAGGCAGTGGAAATTTCCCCAGCACGGGCACGAGCTTCGATTCATCGGCGATACAGACAAATTTTTTCGCAACCGCCGCGACTACCTTCTCGCGCGTGAGCGCTCCGCCTCCGCCTTTGATCATGGTGAGATGCTCGGTGATCTCGTCGGCGCCGTCGATGTAGACCGGGAGCTCGTCGACGCCGTTCAAGTCGAGCAGGCGGATGCCGTGCCTTTTCAGACGCTCGGCGGTCTTCTCCGAGCTCGCCACCGCGCCGGCGACGCGATTCTTCATCTTGGCCAGCTCGTCGATAAAGAAATTGGCGGTCGAGCCGCTGCCGACGCCGATCACGGCGCCGTCCACCACGTACCTGATCGCCTCGCGCGCAACCGCCTGCTTGAGATCGTCCTGGGTCATAGTCGCTTCGGGGGCGGAAGGTCGGTGCAGACGCCTTCATAGAGCTCCGCCGCCATGCCGATCGATTCGCTGACAGTCGGATGCGGGTGGATGGTCTTTCCGACATCGACGGCGTCCGCCC
>DASPXL010000067.1:0-2497 GCA_035637375.1 Burkholderiales bacterium | reverse complement strand
CGTCCTCGGCGACGACGGCCGCTTCCACGCCGTCGACGAGGAAGTCCGGCTCTCCGTCTACGGCGGGGAGGACTGGATCGTGCTCGCCGTGTTCTGGGCGCTCGCGGCCGTGGTCTTCTACCAGGTCTTCACGCGCTACGTGCTGAACGACGCGGCCGGCTGGACCGAGGAGATCGCGCGCTACCTTCTCGTCGCGGTCACCTTTCTCGGCGGCGCAATGGCGGTGCGGCGGAACACCCATATCCAGGTCGATTTCGTCTACCGTTTTCTGCCCGCCGCGGCGGGGCGCGCGCTCTCCATCTTCGTCGACGTGGTGCGCGCCGCCTTCCTCGGCTACGCGGTGTGGCTCACCTGGCTCCTCATGGCCAAGATCGGCTCGCAGCGCATGGCGATCGTCGAGCTGCCGATCGGCCTGGTGTTCGGCGCGATGCTCGCCGGCTTCGCGCTGATGTTCGGCCGCTCCCTGCAGCTCGCCTGGAAGCACTGGCGCCGGGGCCACAGCGTGCTCGAGCGCCCGGACGCGCTCCAGGAGGACAAGGCGTGACCGCGGCGCTGCTGGTCGGCTTCATCGTCCTCATGCTCGCCGGCGTGCCGGTGGCGCTCGCGATGGCGACGGCTTCGCTCGCCTACGTCATGCTCTCGGGCGCCATTCCCGACTTCGTCGTGATCCATCGCATGTACGGCGGCATCGATTCCTTCCCGCTGCTGGCGGTGCCGTTCTTCATCCTCGCAGGAAATCTGATGAATTCAGCCGGGATTACGAACCGCATCTACAACTTCGCGCTCGCTCTCGTGGGATGGCTGAAGGGCGGTCTCGGCCACGTCAACATCGTCGGCTCGATGATCTTCGCCGGGATGTCGGGCACCGCGATCGCCGACGCGGCGGGCCTGGGCACGATCGAGATCAAGGCGATGAAGGACCACGGCTATCCGATCGACTTTTCCGTCGGCGTCACCGCGGCCTCGGCGACGCTCGGCCCGATCATCCCGCCTTCGCTGCCCTTCGTGATCTACGGCATGCTCGCCGGCGTCTCGATCGGGCAGCTGTTCCTCGCCGGCGTGATCCCGGGCATCGTGATGGGGCTTTTCATGATGGCGACGGTCACCTGGTACGCGCATCGGCGCAACTACGGGCGCGACGCGACCTTCGCGTGGTCGGCGCTGGGCCGCACCTTCGCCGACGCGTTCCTTGCGCTCATGACGCCGGTGATCCTGCTCGGCGGCATGACCTTCGGCGTGTTCACGCCCACCGAAGGCGCGATCGTCGCTTCGGCGTACGCGCTCGTTCTCGGCCTCGCCTGGTATCGCACCATCAGCCTGAAGATGCTCGCGAAAATTTCGATGGACACGATCGAGACGACCGCCACGGTGCTGCTCATCGTCGCGGCTGCGTCGATTTTCGGGTGGCTGCTGACGGTCGCGCGGGTGACCGACGCCGTCGCCGCGTGGGTGCTCGCGTTTACACATACGCCCTGGGTGTTCCTGCTGCTCGCGAACCTCCTGATGCTTTTCATCGGCTGCTTCCTCGAGCCGGTGGCGGCGATCACGCTGCTCGTGCCGATCCTCGTGCCGATTTGCAAGACGCTCGGCATCGACCTCGTGCACTTCGGCCTGGTGATGGTGCTGAACCTCATGATCGGCCTCCTTCACCCGCCGCTCGGGACGGTGCTGTTCGTGCTGGCGCGCGCGGCGAAGCTTTCGGTGGAACGCACTACAATGGCGATACTGCCGTGGCTCGTCCCGCTCCTCGCCGCGCTCATCGTATGCACTTACGTGCCCGAGATCGTGCTGTGGCTGCCCAAGCACTCCGCCGCGATGGCCGAGGCGGTCGGCGGCTACTTCAAATAGGAGCCGCCGCGTGAAAATCCTCATCACCGGAGGCGGCGGCTTTATCGGTTTCAAGCTCGCCAAAGCCCTGCTCGCGCGCGGCGCGATCGCTGATCGCCACGGCGCGCCGCAGAAGATCACGCACCTCACGCTCGTCGATCAGGCCTTTCCCGCCGATCTTCCCGAGGATCCGAGGCTCGAAACGCTCGCGGGCGATATTTCCGATCCGCGCTTTGCCGCGCTGGCCATCGCGCCCGACACGGCTTCGGTGTTCCATCTCGCCGCGGTCGTTTCGGGCGCAGCGGAGGCCGATTTCGATCTCGGCATGCGCGTCAATCTCGAGGGCGTTCGGAATGTGCTCGAGCGGGCGCGCCGATGCGCGCGGCCGCCTCGCCTCGTGTTCGCGAGCTCGGTCGCGGCCTTCGGCGGGGAGCTGCCGGAGGTGCTGGACGACTCGACCACGCCCGCGCCGCAGACCTCCTACGGCTCGCAGAAAGTGATCGGCGAGTACCTGACGAGCGATTTCTCGCGCAAGGGCTATATCGACGGGAGGTCGCTGCGCCTGCCCACCATCGTCGTGCGCCCCGGCAAGGCGAACGCGGCGGCTTCGTCGTTCGCGAGCGCGGTGATACGCGAGCCGCTGAACGGCCTCGCCTACGATTGCCCGGTC
>DASPXL010000066.1:0-7468 GCA_035637375.1 Burkholderiales bacterium | reverse complement strand
GAGACGTTCGCGTCGCAGCGGAACGAGCCCTCCTGCATGTTGCCGTCGCATATGTCGATCCAGCGCACCAGCGCGTGCAGTACCTTGGCGTAGGCGACCGCTTCCTCGGCCGAGCGCATGTCGGGCTCGGAGACGATCTCGAGCAGCGGCGTGCCGGCGCGGTTGAGGTCGATTCCGCTCATGCCGTGAAAATCCTCGTGCAGCGACTTGCCCGTGTCTTCCTCCAGATGTGCGCGCGTCAAGCGGATTTTTTTCTCGCCTTGCTTCGTTACGATTGATATTTCGCCGCCCTGCACGATGGGCAGCTCGTACTGGCTGATCTGGTAGCCCTTGGGAAGGTCGGGGTAGAAATAGTTCTTGCGCGCGAACACGGAACGCCGGTTGATGTTCGCGCCAATCGCAAGCGCGAATCGAATGGCACGCTCGATGGCGCCTTTGTTCACAACCGGCAGTACGCCAGGCAGCGCGATGTCCACTGCGCTCGCCTGAGTGTTGGGTGGCGCGCCGAACGCGGTCGAAGCGCCCGAGAACATCTTCGACATGGTGGAGAGCTGCGCGTGAGTCTCCAGGCCGATGACGGTTTCCCATTGCATGGCTAGATCCCGGCGGGCTCGCGCCTGTGCCAGTCGGTTACGCCCTGGTACCGATGCGCGACGTTCAGCATTCTCGCCTCGGCAAAGTAGTTGCCGACGATGTGGAGCCCCACCGGCAAACTGTTAGCTCCAAAGCCGCAAGGAATGGACATGCCCGGAAGGCCGGCCAAATTCGCGGGAATCGTGTAGATGTCGTTCAGGTACATCTGCACCGGGTCGGCGGCCTTGGCGCCGATCCTGAACGCCACCGTCGGTGAAGTCGGCCCAACGATCACGTCGCACTGCCCGAAGGCTTCAGCGAAGTCGCGCGCGATCAGCCGCCGGATCTTCTGCGCCTTAAGGTAATAAGCGTCGTAATAGCCGTGCGAAAGCACATAGGTCCCGATGAAAATGCGGCGCCTGACTTCCGCGCCGAAGCCTTCGGCGCGCGTCCGGCAATACATGTCGGCGAGGTCGCGGTAGCCGCTCGCGCGGTAGCCGTAGCGCACACCGTCGAAGCGCGAAAGGTTGGAAGAAGCTTCCGCCGGCGCGATGACGTAGTAGGCCGGCACCGAAAGGCCGCTGTTCGGCAAGTTGATCGAAACGCGCTTCGCGCCCAACTTCTCGAGCTCCTTCAGCGCCGTCTCGACCGATTTTCCGACGTCGGCGGAGAGCCCTTCGCCGAAATGTTCCTTGGGTACGCCGATGCGAAGTCCTGAAAGCGGCTGGTCCAGATCGCGCGCGTAGTTCTCCGCGGGGTGCTCGATCGAGGTCGAGTCGCGCGCGTCGAACCCGGCCATCACGTTCAAGAGCAGCGCAAGGTCTTCGGCGCTTTTGGCCATCGGCCCGCCCTGGTCGAGGCTGGAAGCGAAGGCGATCATGCCGTAGCGGGACACCAAGCCGTAGGTCGGCTTCAGGCCCGAAAGGCCCGAGAGCGCCGCAGGCTGGCGGATCGAGCCGCCGGTGTCGGTCCCGGTCGCCGCGGGCGCCATGCGCGCCGCGAGCGCGGCGGCTGACCCGCCCGATGAGCCGCCCGGCACGAATTCCGGGTTCCAGGGATTTTTCACAGGCCCGTAGAACGAGGTCTCGCTGGAAGACCCCATCGCGAACTCGTCCATGTTGGTCTTTCCGAGGACCACGGCCCCGGAGGCGTTGAAGCGCTCGATCACGTGCGCGTCGTAGGGGCTGACGAAGTTCTCGAGCATCTTCGAGCCGCAGGTGGTGCGCCAGCCTTTCGTCACGAAGATGTCTTTGTGCGCGACCGGAATCCCGGTCAGGGGCTGCGCCGCGCCCTTTGCGATGCGCTCGTCGGCAGCGCGCGCCTGTGCGAGGCTTTTTTCCGCGTCGACCGTGATAAACGCGTTAAGCGCTGCGTTCAGTCTCGAGATGCGATCGAGGAAGAGCTTGGTCAGCTCCGCGCTCGAGATTTTCTTCTGAGCGAGCGCGGCGGAAAGCTCTTTGAGAGGAGTGTTCAGCATGGAATTCAGGATTCGGGCCTGAACCCCGCTATTCGATCACCTTGGGAACGAGGTACAGCCCCCGCTCGACCTGCGGCGCCACCGCCTGGAATTGCTCGCGCCGGTCGCGCTCGATGACGGCGTCCTCGCGCAGCCGCGACGCCGACCCCTGGGCGTGCGTCATCGGCTCGATGCCGTCGGTATCGACCTTCTGCATCTGCCCGATCAGCTCGAAGATGTCGTTCAGCTGGGCCCGGACCGCCCTCGCTTCGGCGTCGCTGATGCCGATGCGGGCCAGTTCCGCGATGCGGCGGACTTCCTCCAGGGCGAGCGGCATGAAAAATCGCTTAATGCAGGGAATTGTTTGCTGTATTATAGCGCAAGCGAGAACCCCCTTTCCCAAGGAAATCAGCAGGATGTTCGGCTTTTTGCGTGGCTATTTCTCCGACGACATGGCGATCGACCTCGGCACGGCCAATACGCTCATTTACGTGCGCGGCAAAGGCATCGTGCTCAATGAGCCTTCGGTCGTGGCGATCCGCCAGGAAGGCGGTCCCAATTCCAAGAAAACCATTCAGGCGGTCGGCAAGGAAGCGAAAATGATGCTCGGCAAGACGCCCGGCAATATCATCGCGATCCGTCCCATGAAGGACGGCGTGATCGCCGACTTCACCGTCACCGAGCAGATGCTCAAGCAGTTCATCAAGAAAGTGCACGAGTCGCGCCTGTTCTCGCCCTCGCCCCGCATCATCATCTGCGTGCCCTGCGGCTCGACGCAGGTCGAGCGGCGCGCGATCCGCGAGGCCGCCATCGAGGCCGGGGCAAGCCAGGTGTTCCTGATCGAAGAGCCGATGGCGGCGGCGATCGGCGCGGACCTTCCGGTCGCCGAAGCCACGGGCTCGATGGTGGTGGACATCGGCGGCGGCACGACCGAGGTCGGAGTGATCTCGCTCGGCGGCATGGTGTACTCGGGCAGCGTGCGCGTCGGAGGCGACAAGTTCGACGAGGCCATCATCAATTACATCCGCCGCAACTACGGCATGCTGATCGGCGAGACCACGGCCGAGACGGTCAAAAAGGAGATCGGCTCGGCCTTCCCGGGGTCCGAAGTGCGCGAGATGGAAGTGAAGGGCCGCAATCTCGCCGAAGGGATCCCGAGAAGCTTCACCATCTCCTCGAACGAGATCCTCGAGGCGCTCACCGAGCCGCTCAACCAGGTCATCGGCGCGATAAAGTCGGGGCTCGAGCAGACGCCGCCGGAACTGGGCGCCGACATCGCCGAGAAGGGCATGGTGCTCGCCGGGGGCGGGGCGCTGCTGCGCGATATCGACAGACTGCTCATGGAGGAGACGGGGCTGCCGGTGATCGTCGCCGACGATCCGCTCACCTGCGTGGTGCGCGGATCGGGCAAGGCGCTGGAGAGAATGGACAAGCTCGGGAGCATCTTCGCAAGCGAGTGAAAGCAAGGGCTAGGGAGTCGGGACAGACGACGGGGGGGAAACAACTGCAGCGCATGCGTTCTTGATGGGTGTGCTTTCCCTAGCTCCTAACCCCTGATCCCCAGCCCCCATGGATTACCAGCCGCCGCCGTTTTTCAGCCGCGGCCCTGCGCCGCTCGTCCGCCTCGGGTTTTTCGTATCGCTCGCGGTTCTCCTGATGGTGCTCGACGCGCGCTTCCGCTACGCGGAATCGCTGCGCCAGGCCGTCGCCTTCCTCGTCTATCCGTTCCAGCGAACGGCGCTCGCGCCGGTGGAGCTGCTCAGCGCCGCGTCCGAGCTCTTCACCGCCCAGGTGGCCTTGATGCGCGAGAACGACGAGCTCAAGGCCAAGCGGCTGCTGGCCGCGAACGACCTGCTCACCCTCGAAGCGCTGCGCGCCGAGAACGCGCAGTTGAGGCGATTGCTCGAGGCGCGCGAACGCCTGCCGCGCAAGTCCACCCTGGCCGAAATCCTCTATCAGGGGCGCGATCCCTTCTCGCGCAAGGTGGTCCTCGACAAGGGCAGCCAGCAGGGAATCCGGGCCGGCCAGGCGGTCATCGACGATATCGGCGTCATCGGCCAGGTGACACGGGCGCATCTGCTGCTTGCGGAGGTGACTCTGATCACGGACAAGGAGCAGAGAACCCCGGTGCAGGTCGTGAGGAACGGGCTGCGCGCCATCATCTACGGCGGCGGGGACAGAGGCACGCTCGACTTGAGCTATACGGCGGCGAACGCCGACATCCAGGCCGATGACGTGCTCGTGACTTCGGGCATCGACGGCACCTATCCGGCGGGCCTCCCGGTCGCGAAGGTGTCGCGCATCGAGCGCGACGCCGCCTATTCGTTCGCCAAGATCACCTGCGTGCCCACCGCGGGCACGGATCGGAACCGCCAGGTGCTGGTGCTGTCCCAGGAGGCGATCCTCCCGCCCCCCGCGGCCGAATCCGAGCCCGGGGCGGGCAGCCTCCCGAAACAGAAGACGCGCCAGAAAGCGCGAATCGGTCCAGGGGCAGGCTAGTGTCTTTCTACGAACAGTCGCAGCGCATCCTGTCGCCGGTGAAGGCGGGCTATATGGCGCTCACCTTCGTGCTCGCGCTGCTCTTCAACCTGCTGCCGTGGCGCGACGTCATCGGGCTGCCCGACATGCTGGCGCTCGTGCTCACGTTCTGGTGCGTTCACGAGCCGCGCCGGATGGGCATCGGCGTCGCCTGGGCCCTGGGGCTCCTCATGGACGCGGGAAACGGCGCGCTCCTCGGCCAGCACGCTTTTGCCTACGCCGTTCTCGCCTTCGCCGCGCTCAGCCTGCACCGGCGCATCCTGTGGTTCTCGCTGTGGCGGCAGGCGGCGCACGTGCTGGTGCTCCTGCTCGCAAGCCAGTTCCTCATGCTCGCCGTGCGGCTCGTCGCGGGCGGAGTGTTCCCCGGTTACGCGTACTTCACCGCAAGCGTGATCGCGGCGGCGCTGTGGCCCACCGCGACCTACCTCCTCCTCCTGCCGCAACGCAGGCCGCAGGGCTTGGACGAGAACCGGCCGATCTAAAAGCGCATGCGTCTCGCCGAGATCCGAGACACCCAACGCGAGCTGCATTACTTCCAGCTGCGCCTGGGCGTCGCGGGGATGATCGTGGTCGTCGCCTTCGCCATTCTCTTCGCGCGCTTTTTCTATCTGCAGGTCATACAGCACCAGTACTACGACACCAAGGCCGAGGACAACCGCATATCGATCGTGCCGCTCCAGCCCAACCGCGGGCTCATCGTCGACCGCAACGGAGCGGTGCTCGCCCGCAACTACTCCGCCTACACGCTGGAGCTCACGCTGAGCAAGATCGCCGACCTCGAAGGCACGGTCGACGCGCTCGCCGCGCTCGTCGACATCCAGCCGAAGGACCGCCGCCGCTTCCAGCGCCTGAGGGAGGAGAGCAAGGGGCTCGACAACCTGCCGATACGCAGCCGCCTTACCGACGAAGAGGTCGCGAAGCTCGCAGTCAACCGCTACCGTTTTCCCGGCGTGGATATCAAGGGAAGGCTGTTCCGGCAGTATCCCCTCGGAGAGGTCGCCTCGCACGTCGTGGGTTACATCAGCCGGATAGACGACCACGACATCGAGCGTATCGAGGAGATGGATCAGTCCGCCAACTACAAGGGTACCGACCACACCGGGAAAACGGGACTGGAGCAGAGCTACGAGCGCGAGCTGCACGGCACCACCGGCTTCGAGCAGGTCGAGACGGACGCAGCCGGACGCATCGTGCGCGGCCCGGCCGTGCGCACTCTCGCGCCGCGCACGGCGCCCCTACCCGGAAACAACCTGGTGCTCACCCTCGACATCGGCCTGCAGGAAGCCGTCGAACGCGCCTTCGGAGAGAACCGCGGGGCGCTGGTCGCGATCGAGCCCGCGACGGGCGGAATACTCGCTTTCGTCTCGAAGCCCGGGTACGACCCGAACCTCTTCATCGACGGCATCGATCCGGCGAGCTGGGACGCGCTCAACAATTCCCCCGACCGGCCGCTCAACAACCGCGCTCTCACCGGGCTTTACCCGCCCGGCTCGACCTTCAAGCCTTATATGGCGCTCGCGGCGCTCGAGCTGGGCGCGAGAACTCCGACTCAGCTCATTTTCGATCCCGGCTACTTCGTTTTGGGGAGCAACCGCTTCCGCGACTTCAAGGCCGGCGGCCACGGCTACGTCGACATGGTCAAGTCGATCGTCCTGTCCTGCGACACCTACTACTACATGCTCGCCAACGACCTCGGCATCGACAACATCGCGCGCTTCATGGGCGAGTTCGGCTTCGGCGCGCGCACCGGGATCGACGTCGAAGGCGAGGCCGCGGGGGTGCTGCCCTCCCCGGAATGGAAGATGAAGCGCTTCAAGACGCCGGAGCAGCAGCGGTGGTACGCGGGCGAGACCATCAGCATCGGCATCGGCCAGGGCTACAACGCCTACACCCCGCTGCAGCTCGCGCTCGCCGTCGCGACGCTCGCCAACGACGGCGTGATGTACCGCCCGCACTTCGTCGACTACGTCGAGAATCCGAAGACGGGCGAGCGCTCCTACGTGGAGCCCCGGGCGGTCAAGACGATTCCGCTCAAGGGCCGGAACCTGGAGGTGATCAAGCTCGCCATGGCCGGAGTCAACAAGGAGGGCACGAGCGCGGGATCTTTCGCGGGCGCAAGCTACACGAGCGCCGGCAAGACCGGAACCGCGCAGGTGGTGGCGCTCAAGCAGACTGAAAAATACGTCGAGTCGAACGTCACCGAGTCCCTGCGCGACCACGCGCTTTTCATCGCTTTCGCGCCGGTCGAAAGCCCGAAGATCGCGCTCGCGGTGCTGGTGGAGAACGCCGGCTTCGGCGCGCGCGCGGCCGCGCCCATCGCGCGCAAGGCGCTCGACTACTATCTGCTCGGAAAGCGCGCCGACAAGCCGGCGCAAGCTGCGCGCGCCCGCGGGGAGGACAGATGATCCGGCGCCTTTTCGAGCGGCTCACGGCCGGGATCGACGGGCCGCTGTTTGCCATCGTGGGCTGCGTCCTCGCGCTCGGCCTCGCCACGCTCTACAGCGCAGCCTATCAGGCGCCCGGACGGGTCAGCGCTCAGGCGCTCAACGTGCTCCTCGCGCTCGCTCTGATGTGGGTCGCGGCCAGGGTGCCGCCGCACGCCTTCATGCGCTACGCTCTTCCCGCCTTTGTGCTGGTCCTCCTGATGCTGGTGGGCGTCGCCTTGTTCGGCGACGTGAGGAACGGCGCGCGCCGATGGCTCCCGCTCGGTGTCGGCAGCGTCCAGCCCTCCGAGCTCATGAAGATCGCGATGCCGCTTATGCTCGCTCGTTATTTTCACCGGCACGAGGCCTCGCTCGGTTTTCGCGAATACGCGGTGGCGATGGCGCTGCTCGCGGTGCCGACCGTCATGATCGCACGCCAGCCGGACCTCGGCACGGCGCTCCTTGTCGCCGCCGCGGG
>DASPXL010000065.1:0-3087 GCA_035637375.1 Burkholderiales bacterium | reverse complement strand
TAGTTGAAGCCGTTCGAGATCAGCAGGCCGAGCGAAGGCTGGGTGATCGGCAGCCCGAGGCCGAGGAAGGAGAGCGTGGCTTCGAGCGTGATCGCCGAGGCCACCTGGACCGTCGCGAGCACGAGGAGCGGCGGCAGGCAGTTCGGCAGCAAGTGGCGAAAAATGATGCGCGCGTTCGAAAGCGCGAGCGCGACCGCAGCGTCGATATATTCCTTCCTGCGCTCGACCAGCGCGGCGGCGCGCGCGGTGCGGGCGTAATACGCCCATTGAACCGCGACGAGCGCGACGATGATCTTGTCCAAGCCTTGTCCGAGGACCGCAAGGAGGACCAACGCGATAAGGATCGAAGGGAACGAGAGCTGGAGATCGGCGAGGCGCATGACGAGCGCATCGCGCCAGCCGCCGAGCCAGGCCGCCGCAAGGCCCAGGCTTACGCCGATGCCAAGGCCGAGAATCGTGCTCGCGAACCCGACGGCGACGCTGGTGCGAAGACCGTAGAGGATGGCGGACAGCATGTCGCGGCCCTGGTCGTCGGTACCCAGCCAATAGATCGCGCCCGCGGCCGAACGAGCTCCGGGCGGCAGGCGCGAGTCGAGCAGGTCGAGGCTCGCCAGATCGTAGGGATTCTGGGGCGAAATCCACGGCGCAAGCGCAGCGGCGAGCAGCACGAGCGCGAACAGCGCGAGGCCCGCAAGCGCGATGCGGCTCGTCGCGAACCCGGCGGCGGATCGCCGGGCCGGCGTCACCTTGTTTCCTCGAGCCGCATCCGCGGATCGAGCCACGAGTAGAGCAGGTCGACGAAAAGATTGATCGCGACGAACAGCGCGACGACGATGCACAGGTAGCCGACGATCACCGGCCGGTCGAGCACGTTGATCGAATCGATGAGGAGTTTCCCCATTCCGGGCCACGCGAAAATCGACTCGGTGACGACGGCGAACGCGATCAGCGAGCCGAACTCCACGCCCGCCACGGTGACGACCGGGACGAGCACGTTCCTGAGCACGTGGACGCCGACGATGCGCGTCTCGGTAAGGCCCTTGGCGCGCGCGAAGCGGACGTAGTCCTGCTGCATCGCCTCGCGCGTTCCCGAGCGAGCCAGCCGGATGAGGAGGGACAGATTGAAGAGCGCGAGGTTTGCGGCGGGCAAGACGAGGTGGCGCAGACCCTCGAGCGAGAGAAAGCTCACCGGGATCCCGATGAGATTCACCGTCGGTCCGCGGCCCGACGTCGGCAGCCAGCCGAGCCACACGGAAAACACGAGGATGAGCATAAGCCCGACCCAGAAGGTCGGAAGCGAGAACCCCAGGATCGAGCCCGCCATGATGAGCTTGCCGGCGGCGGACCGGGGCTTCAGGCCCGCCCAGAGCCCGAGGGGGATTCCGAGCAGCACGGCGATCAGCATCGCCGCGGTCGCGAGCTCGAGGGTCGCCGGCATGCGCTCCAGGATCAGGCCGATCGCCGGCACGTTGAAGGCGAAGGACCTCCCGAGGTCTCCGGTTGCGGCGTGCTTGATGAAGATGAAATACTGCTCGAGAAGCGGCCGGTCGAGGCCCAGCGCGGCGGCTGCGCGCGCGATCTCGTTCTGGTCGGACTGCGGGTTGACGAGGATGTCCATCGGGTTGCCGACGGCGTAGATGCCGGCAAATACCAGCAGCGACATCACGGCAAGCACCGCGAGGCTCTGGAGCAGGCGGCGAAGGACGTACGAGAGCATCGCGGGTTATTGCGCGCGGAAGTGGCGCGCGAAAGTGAATTCGTCTGTGCGCGGCGCGTAGGCGAGCGACTTTTTCATCCCCCAGGTCGTGATCTGATGATGCAGGGGAATCACGGCATAGTCGCGCATCGCAAGCCGCATCGCGCCACGCGCGAGCGCCTCGCGCCGCTTTTCGTCGACGCTCGCGAAAGCGCGCTCGAGCAGCTCGTCGACGCGGGGATTGGAGTAGCCCGACCAGTTGAAGGCGCCGAAGCCCTTGCCGGGATCGGGGCTGGCCACGAGCGGGCGCAGCGCGAGGTCGCCCGAGAACGAGCCCCAGCCGAACATGGCAAAGGCGAATTCTCCCTTGCGCCCCTTGGGGAGATAGGCGTTGATCGGCAGCGCCTCGACGCGCGCCCGGATGCCGACGTGCGCGAACATGGCGGCCACCGCCTGCGCGATCTGGTCGTCGTTGACGTAGCGGTTGTTGGGTGCGGCGAGCGTCATCGCGAAACCGTCGGCGAAGCCGGCTTGCGCGAGCAGCCGCTTTGCCTCCGCGGGATCGTAGCGGTCCGGCTTCAGGTCCGGCGCGTAGCCGAACACGGGCGGGGACACGAGGTTCGAGGCCGGCAGCGCGGCGCCTTCCATCAGGCGCTCGGCGATCGCCTGCCGGTTGATCGCGAGGGAGAGCGCCTGCCGCACGCGGAGATCCCGGAACGGATTGCGCGCAAGCGGGCGGCCCGACTTGTCGGTGAGCCCCGGGGGACTCGCGCTGCGCTGGTCCAGGTAAAAAAAGATCGTGCGCCACGAGACCTTCTGCGCGGTGTGCAGCCCGGGATCGCGGCGGATGCGCGGCAGGTCCGCGGTTGGAACCTGCTCGATCGCATCGAGCTCGCCCGAGAGCAGCCCCGCGATGCGCGCCGGGTCGGTGGGGACGATGCGAAAAATCACTTTTTCCCAGGCGGGCTTTCCTCCCCAGTAGGCGTCGTTGCGCGCCAGCTCGACGCGGTCGCCCCGGGCGAAGCGCAGGAACCTGAAGGGTCCGGTGCCGATCATGGCGGCACCTGAGTCGAAGACCTCGGGCGGCGCTCCGGCGGCGGCCTTCCGCGACACGATGAACACCGAATTGAGGTCGTAAGGCACCATCGCGTAGGGCTTCGCGGTCTTCAGCCGCAGCGTATGCGCATCGACGATCTGCTTGCCGACGATGCGCTGCGTGAAGGTCCGGAACTGGCCGTTCGGCACCTTGAGCGTGCGCTCGATCGAGAACGCCGCGTCCTCCGCGGTGAGCTCGGCCCCGTCGTGAAACCTCACTCCGCGGCGCAGCCTGAATTCCCAGGTGGTCGCATTGATCGCACGCCAAGAGACGGCGAGGCCCGGAATAAGGCGCG
>DASPXL010000064.1:0-2512 GCA_035637375.1 Burkholderiales bacterium | reverse complement strand
GCCGGCGGCGAGATCATCGGCGCCGTTGGCGATGTCGCAGTTGATCGCGCGCGACTTGTCCGAGCGCCCGTAGCCCTCGTGGTCCATGCACCAGGTGTCGAAGCCGCGCGCGGCGAACCAGTCTATCGCCGAGGAATCGGGGCGCCCGGGCACGTGCAGGTCGAAAGTCGGCTGCGAGGCCATCGAGGAGCCGTGCACGAAAAGCACCGTGCCCCGTTTCCGCGTCCCGGCGGCGGGCGGCTTTTGCCAGAGGAACAGCCGGACGCCGTGCGCGCCGCCCTTGCGGGCCCAGTGCTCTTTTCCTGAGACCGGCGCGCGCGCTGCGGATGCGACCTGATTCACGTCAACTCCTGCGGAAAAAGTCGAAGTTTAACACCGGGAGCCCACGCGATGCGGGCGGAACGCCGGTAGCCCGGGTCACGAACAATCGAACAGCAGCAGCTCGGCCGCGGCCCGGGTCGAAGTGCCGAAGGCGATCTTGCCGCGGCCGCGCAGCATGACGCGGTCGCGGCGCAGCAGCACCTCGCGGTCGCCTTCGATCTCGACGTAGGTGCCGTTGGTCGATTCGTCGATCAGGACGAACTGCATGCCGCTCCTCTCGATGCGCGCGTGATTGCGCGAAGCCGTCTTCTCAGCCACCACGACGTCGCAGGACGCGTCGCGTCCCAGCGTGAGCGCGGCCTTCTCCCGCGGAAAATCCACGGTGCGCTCGCCTATTTCGAGCGTCAGCCTCGCTTCGATGCGGGCGCTCGAGGCAAGGCCCGCCAGCTGCGTCGCGTCTTCGGTGTCGCCCCACAGCAGCTCGAACACGCGCACGGCTTCCTGCTTGCCCTTCACCGGGATCGTGTCCAGGTCGCGCAGGTTGATCCGCTGGGTGTCCGAGAGCGTCTTCGCGGTGGCGCCGCTGGTGAGAATCTGGCCGCCCTTCGCGAGCCCGGCAAGGCGCGCCGCGGTGTTCACGCCATCGCCCCAGAAATCGCTCTTTTCCTCGAGCACCGGCCCGTAATGAAACCCGATGCGGATCGCGAGCGTGACGCCTGCGGTCGGAGGCAAGGCGTTCACGCGCTGCTGCATTTCCCGGGCCGCGGCGCAGGCGACCTCGGGCCTGCCGAACACCACCATCAGCTCGTCGCCGATCGTCTTGACCACTTTCCCTTCCCACTTCGCCACGACGGCGCGCAGCTCGCCGAGGCAGGCCTCGATCATCTTCGCCGCGGGCTTGTCGCCGAGCTTTTCGTACAGCGCGGTGCTGCCGCTCACGTCGGCGAACAGGATCGCACGTTCCTTGGAGACGAGGGTCATCGCGACGGACTTGGGTTCGCGCCCGCCCGAAAGTGCATGGGCTGCGGCGCATTTTGGTAAAGTATCCCTTATTTTCCGGGGCCTGCCTACGGCGGGTCCTTCCCGCGGAGATTTCCATGAACGCCGACATCAAGGTCGCCGAGCGCAAGTGCTACATCAACGGCCGGTTTGTCGGCAGCGGCAGGCAGTTCGCGAAGATCAATCCGGTGGACGGCAGCGTGGTCGCGCAGGTGCACGAGGCCGACCGCGCGATGGTGGACGAGGCGGTGCGCTCGGCGAAGGCCGCGCTGAAAGGCCCCTGGGGCAGGATGGCGCTGCAGGCGCGCGTCGACCTGCTGCGCAAGGTCGCCGAAGGCATCGAGAAGCGCTTCGACGATTTCGTCGCAGCCGAGGTCGCCGACACCGGGAAGCCGGTCTCGCTCGCGAGCCACCTCGATATCCCGCGCGGAGCCGCCAATTTCCGGGTGTTCGCCGATATCGTGCGCACTTACGGCACCGAGTCCTACCATCTCGACACGCCCGACGGCAGGGGCGCGGTGAACTACGCGATGCGAAAGCCGCTCGGCGTGGTCGGCGTGATCGCTCCCTGGAACCTGCCGCTCCTGCTCCTCACCTGGAAGCTCGCCCCGGCGCTCGCCTGCGGCAACACCATCGTCGCGAAACCCTCGGAGGAAACCCCTTCGACCGCGACGCTGCTCGCCGAAGTGATGCACGAAGCGGGCGTGCCGCCGGGCGTCTACAACGTGGTGCACGGCTTCGGACCCGATTCGGCGGGGGAATTCATCACCACCCACCCCGAGGTGAACGGCATCACCTTCACCGGCGAGACCGCGACCGGCGCGGCGATCATGAAAGCGGTCGCGCCTACCGTCAAGCCGATCTCCTTCGAGCTGGGGGGCAAGAACCCCGGGATCGTTTTCGCCGACTGCGATTTCGACGCCGCGGTGGCGGGCATGTCGAACGCGATCTTCTCCAACACCGGACAGGTGTGCCTCGCTCCCGAGCGCGTCTACGTCGAGCGGGCCATTTTCGAGCGCTTCGTCGCGGCGTTGAAGGCGAAAGCCGAAGGCCTCGTGCTCGGTTTCCCGCAGGACAAGAACACGAACATGGGGCCGCTGATCTCGAAGCAGCACCGCGAGAAGGTCCTCTCCTACTACGAGCTCGCGAAAAAGGAAGGCGCGAAAGTGATCACCGGCGGCGGCGTGCCGAA
>DASPXL010000063.1:0-2452 GCA_035637375.1 Burkholderiales bacterium | reverse complement strand
ACGGAGAGCGGGACGAGACCGTGCCGCTCGCAACGGTGCTCGACTGGGCGCGGCCGCAGGAATTGCCGGTCGTGGTCGTTCCGGGCGCCGACCATTTCTTTCACCTGCGCCTGCACATCATCAGGAACATCGTCAAGAATTCGTGGCGGTACTAGCGGCTCAAAATCTGCGCAAGTCCTACGACGGGCAGGAAGTCGTCGCGGGCGTCTCCTTCGGCGTCGCACCGGGCGAATGCTTCGGCCTGCTCGGCCCCAACGGCGCCGGAAAGACGACCACCTTGAGGCTCTGCCTCGGCCTTACCGATCCCGACGGCGGCTCGGTCGAGCTGATGCAGCGGCCCGTGCCCGGGGAGGCCCGTCCCGCCCGGGTGCGCGTGGGCGTGGTGCCGCAGATGGACAACCTCGATCCGGACTTCACCGTCCGCGAAAACCTGCTCGTCTACGGCCGTTACTTCGGCCTCACCGAGCGCGCCATCCGGGCGCGCATCCCCCAATTGCTCGACTTCGCGGGCCTGACCGCGCGCGCCGGGTCGCGGATCCAGACGCTCTCCGGCGGAATGAAGCGGCGCCTCACCCTCGCGCGCGCGCTCGTCAACGATCCGGACCTGATCTTCATGGACGAGCCGACCACCGGGCTCGACCCGCAGGCGCGCCACCTCATCTGGGAGCGGCTGAAGCAGCTCCTCGCCCAGGGCAAGACCATCGTTCTCACCACGCATTTCATGGAGGAGGCCGAGCGGCTTTGCGCGCGGCTCGCCATCATGGACCGCGGGCGGTTCGTCACCGAAGGGAGCCCGCGCGAGCTGATCGTCCGCCACATCGAGCCGCACGTCATCGAAGTGCACGGCGACGGCGTCATGAATTGGGCCGATCACGGGGCCGCGACGCTCGCCTCGCGCCTGGAAAGAAGCGGCGACACCGTGTTCTGCTACGCGACCGACCCGGCGCCGCTCCTCGCGAGCCTCTCGCACCGGCAGGAGCTGCGCTACCTGCACCGCCCGGCGAACCTGGAAGACGTGTTCCTGAAGCTCACCGGCAGGGAGCTGCGCGACTGATGCGGGTTTTCGCGCCGCCCTCGATGAGCCTGCGCTTCGTTCCCGTGTGGCGCAGGAACCTGCTGGTGTGGCGCAAGCTCGCGATTCCCTCCATTCTCGGCAATCTCGCCGATCCCATGATCTACGTGCTCGGCCTGGGCTACGGGCTGGGCTCGATGCTGCCGCAGGTCGGTGGGGTGTCCTACATCGCGTTCCTCGCCGCGGGTGTGGTGTGCTCGAGCACCATGAACAGCGCCACCTTCGAGGCGATGTATTCGGCCTTCTCGCGCATGCACGTGCAGCGCACCTGGGAAGCGATCATGAACGCTCCCGTCGACCTCGACGACGTCGTGCTCGCCGAGCTCGCCTGGGCGGCGTCGAAGAGCGTGCTCTCGGGCGCGGCGATCCTCGCGGTCGTGTGGCTTCTCGGCCTGTCGAGCTCGGTCCTGTCCTTGTGGGTGCTCGCGCTCGTCCCGCTCGTCGGCCTCGCCTTCGGCGCGCTGGCCCTCGCTGTGACCGCGATGGCGCAAAGCTACGACTTCTTCATGTACTACTTCACGCTGATCATCACGCCGATGAGCCTTCTCTGCGGGGTGTTCTTTCCGGTCGAGCAGCTGCCCGCCGCTTTCCAGGCGATCGCCGCGGTCCTGCCGCTCACGCACGCCGTCGCGGTCGCGCGGCCGCTTCTGCTCGGTCACGTTCCGGCGGACGTGGTGTTGCACCTGCTGGTGCTGCTTGCCTATGCCGCGGCCGGGTTCTATGCTGCAACCATACTTTTCCGCCGGCGGCTGCTCAAGTAGCCATGCTCTGGATCAAGGCGCTGCACATCATTTTCATGGTGACCTGGTTCGCGGGGCTGTTCTACCTGCCGCGCCTGTTCGTCTATCACGCCATGGCGGCAGATGCCGCGAGCAAGGAACGGTTCGAGCTCATGGAGCGCAAGCTCTACCGGGGCATCATGACCCCGGGCGCGGTCCTCACCATCGGCTTCGGCGCGTGGCTTTGGCTCGGCTACGGCATCACGGGCGGCTGGCTCCATGTGAAGCTCGGGGTCGTCGCCCTCCTGATCGCTTACCACGTGTATTGCGGCAGGCTGCTAGCCGATTTTGCGCGCGACCGCAATACGAAATCGCACCTCTGGTACCGCTGGTTCAACGAGGTGCCGGTAGTATTTCTCGCCGCGGCGGTCATCCTCGCCGTGGTCAAACCGTTTTAGCGCCCCGGTCGGTGGCCCTGGCACTTGCCAGGTCATGCTAATCTTGGCATGCTCGTTGCCTCCGATTTTCCCTGCATGAACGCAAAAAACATCACCTTGAGACCCGGACGGCCCGCCGACGCCGCCAGGATCGCGGCGATGTCGCGCGACCTGATCGAGTCGGGCCTGGGCTGGTCCTGGGGGCCGGAGCGCGTCGCGCGCTC
>DASPXL010000062.1:0-1939 GCA_035637375.1 Burkholderiales bacterium | reverse complement strand
TGCAGGGTCCGGTGCACCGGACATTTGTTGGCGATCTCGAACAGCTTTTGACGCTGGAGCTCGTCGAGATTGCCCTCGAGACCGATCAGCCGTTCTATCCGGTCGATCTTTCCCTCCCGCGTCTCGCATTCGGCGCAGTCGGCGGCGTGAATCTTTTCGTGCTTGAGCTCGACGCTGATCCGCTCGACCGGAATGCCCTTCAGATCGGCGTAAAGCCGGATCGTCATCGCGGTGCATGCCCCCAGAGCGGCGCACAGCAGATCGTAGGGCGACAAGCCCGTGTCCAGGCCTCCCGCCGCAACCGGCTCGTCGGCGCGGATCACGTGCCGGCCGGCGATGACCTGGTTGGTGAACTTGCCCTCGCGCGTCTCGCGCACGAGGACCTTGCCCGGTGGCGCCGCGGGAATCTCCTCGGGTTTCACGTCCAGGTAGCGCTCGGCCCACGCGGCGAGCAGTTGACCGGCGTAGAACGCATCTTCGCGGCGCGACAGAAGATGGTCGGCGGGGTCGAGCGAGACGAAGCTCTTCGGGTGCTTCGCCGCCGTGAATATTCTCGTGGCGTTGTCGATGCCGACGATTGCGTCGCGCGGCGAGTGCATCACCATGAGCGCTCTTCCCAGCCGCGCGACGATGTCGCCGAGCTTCTGTTCCCGGATGTCGTCGAGAAACTGCTTCCTGATGCGGAACGCGCGGCCGGCGATGTCGACCACCGCTTCGCCTTCGGCTTTGATCGCGTCGAGAGAATCTTTGAGCAGGCCTAGGACGTGGTCCGGACCGTACGGCGAACCGATGGTCGCGACCGCAACGGCCTCGGGAATCTTCGGCGCGGCGGCCAGCACCGCGGTCCCGCCCAGGCTGTGGCCGATCAGGATAGCCGGCGCGCGATGGTTCTTGCGCAGAAAATCGGCCGCGGCGACGAGGTCGCCGATGTTCGAGGAAAAATTGGTGTTGGCGAAGTCGCCTTCGCTCCCGCCCAGGCCGGTGAAGTCGAAGCGCAGCACGGCGATGCCGCGCTCGGCGAGCGCGGCGCTGATGTAAGCCGCCGCCTTCGTGTCCTTCGAGCAGGTGAAGCAGTGGGCGAACAGGGCGTAGGCGAGCGGAGGCCCGTCGGGCGCGTCGAGCCGCGCGGAAAGCATGGCGCCGGATGCGCCGGGAAAGCTGACGGGCTGAGTGCGGGGTGCCATGATCGCTCCTCTGGGGAAACGTCTTATGGAGTGTTCCACAAGGCGGGGCGATGACGCCAGCGCCGGCGGCGCGAGGGATAATGGGACCCATGTCCCGGCCCGCCCACGAAATCGACTCGCCCTCGTCCTGGGTATGCCGCTGGGCCGGGCTGATCCGGCCCGGCGGGCGCGTCCTCGACGTCGCCTGCGGCCGCGGCCGGCACCTGCGTTATCTGGAGTCTCTGGGTTTCGCCGTGGTCGGCGTCGATCGCGACGAGGCTGCGGTCGGTGCCTTCAAGGGTGTCGGCAGCGTCGAGATTCACGTCGCGGACATCGAAGCGGGATCCTGGCCTTTTGCGGCTGCCGCATTCGACGGCGTGATCGTCACTAACTACCTCTGGCGCCCTTTGTTTCCGAATCTTGTCGAAGCGCTGCGCTCCGGCGGCGTGCTGATCTACGAGACCTTCGCCTTGGGCAACGAGCGATACGGCCGGCCGAGCAACCCGGCGTTCCTGCTGCGTCCCAACGAGCTGCTCCACAGCGTGGAACCCCTGGCCGTCGTTGCGTTCGAACAGGGGCTGATCGCGGCGCCAAAGCCGGCGGTGGTCCAGCGCGTGTGCGCCGTGCTGGGCGATTCGGCTCCCGTGTCGCTCGACGCCGCCCCGCCGCGAGCGGGCGGCCAGGCCGTTGCGTTAGAATGACGCGTTGACATGAAAGGGCGAAGCCATATGCTCTCCGGGTCCATAGTCGCGATCGTCACGCCCATGCACGACGAT
>DASPXL010000061.1:0-1744 GCA_035637375.1 Burkholderiales bacterium | reverse complement strand
TCGTTCCCGTGACCGGGCGCCCGGCCGGATGGTGCGACCACATCGCGCGCATGTGGCCGGTGGACGCGGTGGTGGGCGAGAACGGCGCCTTCTACTTCCACTTCTCCGAAGGCAGGCTGCACAAGCGCTTCGTCGACGACGCGGCGACGCGCGCGCGGAAGCGCGCACGCCTGGAAGGCATCGCCCGGGAGATCCTGGCCGCCGTACCCGGCTGCGCGATCGCGGCGGACCAGCCTTACCGTGAAGCCGACCTCGCAATCGATTACTGCGAAGACGTGCCGCCGCTCGGCCTCGACGCGGCGGAGCGGATTGCGGCCTTGATGCGCGATGCGGGGCTCAACGCCAAGATCAGCTCGATCCACGTCAACGGCTGGTTCGGCGGCTACGACAAGCTCGCGACCAGCCGCGTCTTGTTTTCGGAGCGTTTCGGCCTCGATCTCGACGTCGCAAACAAGGAGTTCGTGTTCGCCGGCGACTCGGCGAACGACGCTCCGATGTTCGGCTTCTTCGAGAATTCCGTCGGCGTGGCGAACGTACGTCGCTTCGAGGGGCGGCTCGCCGCGGCGCCGAAGTACGTGACCCGCGAGGCCTCGGGCGCCGGCTTCATCGAGCTTGTGGAGCATCTCCTCCAGGGCTGACCGGCCCATGGCGCGAATGCGGGCCGCTTGACGCGGGTCAATGAGCCTCCGCGCCGCATGCGGCGATGATTGCGGCTACCATCCGGGACGCAAATGAAAATCCACGAATACCAGGCAAAAGAGATCCTCCGCAAATACGGCGTCGCGACGCCGCGCGGCGTTCCCTGCTTTTCGGTCGACGAGGCGGCGAAGGCCGCGCGCGAGCTCGGCGGCAAGGTCTGGGTGGTGAAAGCGCAGATCCACGCCGGCGGCCGCGGGAAAGGCGGCGGGGTCAAGGTCGCGAGATCCGAGAGCGAGGTGCGCGAGCGGGCGGGCGAGATCCTCGGGATGATGCTGAAGACGCACCAGACCGGACCCGAAGGGCAGAAGGTGCGGCGGCTCCTCGTCGAAGAAGGCGCCGACATCAAGAAGGAGCTCTACGTCGGCATGGTCGTGGACCGCGGCACGCAGCGCGTGGCGCTCATGGCTTCCAGCGAAGGCGGCATGGACATCGAGGAAGTCGCGGCGAAAACGCCCGAGAAGATCCACAAGGTGTTCATCGACCCGGGAACGGGCTTGAAGGACGCCGAGGCCGACGACATCGCGAAGGAAACCGGCATTCCGGCCGCGAGCGTGCCGCAAGCGCGCACCATCCTGAAAGGCCTTTACCGGGCGTTCGACGAAACCGATTGCAGCCTCGCGGAGATCAACCCGCTCATTCTCACCGGCGAGGGCAGGGTGGTCGCGCTCGACGCCAAGATCGACTTCGACGACAACGCCGCATTCCGGCACCCGGAATGGCAGCAGCAGCGCGACCTCGACGAGGAAGATCCGGCCGAGGTCGAAGCCTCGAAGTACGATCTCAACTACATCCAGCTCGACGGCGACATCGGGTGCCTCGTGAACGGCGCGGGACTCGCGATGGCGACGATGGATATAATCAAGCTCTGCGGCGGCATGCCGGCCAACTTTCTCGACGTGGGCGGGGGCGCCACGACCGAGAAGGTCACCGAGGCCTTCAAGATCATGCTGCGCATCCCGCACCTGAAGGCGATCCTCGTCAATATCTTCGGCGGCATCATGAAATGCGACGTGATCGCGGCGGGCGTGGTCGCCGCGGCAAGGGA
>DASPXL010000060.1:0-1792 GCA_035637375.1 Burkholderiales bacterium | reverse complement strand
CGCTCTGGTACGGCGTGCATTCACCCCAGGCGGCCGAGCGCGCCGCGCGGCTCGGGATGAACGTGCTGGGGCTGGACACGGCCGCCGAGCTCAAGCCCGGCATCGACCGTTTCCGCGCGGTGTGGAGGCAGGAGCGCGGCGACGCACCGCTCCCGAAGATAGGCATCGGCCGGTTTGTCGTCGTCGGGAAGAACGCGGGCGAAGCCCGTGCCGCGGCGCGCCGCGCCTATAAGCGGTGGTATGAGAGCTTTACCTTTCTTTCCTCGCTCATGGGGTTCGGCCACCGGCATTCGCGGCCGCCGGAGTTCGATGCGATCGCCGAGGACGGCCGGGCGTATGCCGGCACCCCCGAGGGCGTGGCGGAGTACGTGCAGAAGCAGCTCGCCGAGACGGGTGCGAATTACTTCGTCGGGCAGTTCGCCTTCGGCAACCTCACGCAGGATGAAACGCTGCGCTCGATCGGCCTATTCTCTGACGAGGTGATGATTGTGCTGAAGCGCGCCCCTGCCCGCGCGGCTTCGGCATAGAGAGAGGAAACACGGTGCGCCGTCTCCTTGTCGTTGTTGCGGTCGGCCTCTGCGCGCTCGCGCCGGCACCGGCGCTCGCGCAGGGCTATCCGTCGAAGACCGTGAAGATCATCGTCGGCACCTCGCCCGGCGGCTCGCCCGACGTGTTCGCGCGCCTGATCGCCCAGAAGATGAGCGAGTCCTGGGGTACCGTAGTGATCGAAAACCGCATCGGAGCGAACGGGAATATCGCTGCGGAAATGGTCTCCAAGTCCGCGCCCGACGGTTACACCGCCTACGTGTGCGACAGCGCGATCTGGGCGATCAACCCGCACTTGTACGCGAAAGTGCCCTACCGGCCGCTCGAGGATTTCGCGGGCATCACCACCATCGCGACGCTGCCGACCTTCCTCACGGTGCACCCTTCCGTCCCTGCGACCACCTACGCCGAATTCGTGGCCTACGCCAAACGGAATCCGGGAAAGCTCTCCTACGCTTCGGCGGGAAACGGCTCGATCCATCACATCACCACGGAGTTGTTCAAGTCGCTTGCGGGGATCAGCATGGTGCACGTACCTTACAAGGGCATGGGACAGGGTGGCCAGGCCCTGGTCGCGGGCGACGTGCAGGTCGCATTCACGAGCTATACCGCGATCGCGCAGTTCGTGAAGGCGGGAAGGGTGCGCATGCTCGCCAGCGCCGAGGGCAAGCGCACGCCGGCGCTGCCCGACATCCCGACGATCGCCGAGCTGGGTATCCCGGGCTTCGACATGGCGTCGATGCTGGGCGCGCTCGTGCCCGCGGGAACATCTCGCGCGATCATCGAGAGGCTCAACGCCGGCATCGTGGCTGCCGCGGCGTCGCCCGAGGTCAACGCCAAGATCGCCGGGTTCGGCGTCGGCGTCGGCACCAGCACGCCGGAGCAGTTCGACGCGCTGATGCGCACGGAATACGAGAAGTACGCGAAGCTGGTGAAGCTCTCCGGCGCGAAGCTCGATTAACCGATGTTCTTGCGCAGGAATTCGAGCGAGCGCGAACGCGCGAGCTTGGCGCTCTCGGCGTGATACGACCCGCGCTGGTCGCAATTGAAGCCGTGCCCAGCCTTGTAGATGAAGGACTGCGCGCTCGGATGCTGCGCCGCGGCCTTCTTCGCGGCGTCGATCGGGATCGACTGATCGGTCTCGCCCCAATGGAACATCACCGGGCACTTCGGTTTTTCGCCGGCGTTGTTCGGGATGCCGCCGCCGTAGTAGCAAACCGAGCACGAAAGTCCCGCCAGGCGCGCG